>CAZFON010000153.1:0-4956 GCA_964520185.1 uncultured Planctomycetales bacterium
GATGACTGATCACCCGGTTTAATTCTGCGACGATCACCCTTAAATACTGCGCACGGTCAGGCACCGGAACATTCAGTAATTTCTCGACAGCCATGCAATAACTGAGATTATTGTTCATCGAAGCCAGATAATCCAGACGGTCTGTATACGGAATAAATTGGGTATAGGTGCGGTTCTCGGCGATCTTCTCGATGCTGCGGTGAAGATACCCCAAATGAGGCCTGCATTCCACGATGACCTCGCCATCCACCTTCAGCTCAAGGTACAAAACACCATGGGTCGAGGGGTGCTGCGGGCCCATATTGATGGTCATCAATTCACTCATATCTTCAAGCCTTATTAAGTCCCTTGCTTTGAGGTCTGGGAATAAGATTCTCGTTCTTAAAATCTTTACGCAAAGGAAAATCAGTCCAATGGTCCGGATTCATGATGCGCCGAAGGTCAGGATGATGTAAGAACCTGACGCCAAAAAGATCAAAGACCTCACGCTCCATCCAATCGGCCGAACGCCACAACAAACTTACCGTTTCGACCGTAGGATCATCCAAACCGGCAAAGGTCTTGAGGGTAAGCATGAAATGATGAAGGGTTGAATACAACAAATATACCAGTTCTATCTTGTCCCTGCGGTCAACAGCAGTGACACAATGACAATTCTCGAAGCTCATTTCCTCTTTGAGAAAACGGGACACCTCTAAAAGCGACGCCTTGGGTATCACCAGCCCTGCAGGGGTCTCTTCGATGGCAATTTCGGGAAATTTACTCTTTATCTTTAGCAGAAGTTCGCTGTTTTGCATTTTTTATTTTGTCCTGTAATTTCATGAATGCATGTAATAGATCTTCCGGACGCGGCGGGCAGCCGGACACAAAAACGTCAACAGGCACCCCTAATTTTTCAGCCCCTTTAACCACGGAATAGGAATCATAATAAAAGATACCGCCACTGATAGAGCAATTGCCCATGGCGATCACATATTTGGGTTCGGGCATTTGTTCATAAAGTTTCTTTAAACAATCGGCCATCTTCACGCAAACCGTGCCTGCAATGATCATGACATCACACTGGCGCGGAGAGCCGCGGAAGACCCCTGAACCGATGCGGTCAATGTCAAAATGGGAGGCGCCTGTTGCCATCATCTCAATGGCACAGCAAGCCAATCCAAAGGTCAACGGCCACAAGGACGATCCCTTGGCCCATTTCATCACATCTTCGCTTTTGGCCAGAATGATCTCACCGCCTGGGTACATGGCGATCGATTCGGAACCTGGGATTTTTTCGTTTACTGCCATTGCAAGGCCCCCTTTCTCCAGGCATAGTACAGCCCGAGACCTAAAACCAGGATAAAAGCCGCCATTTCAAAATAAGCCACCTGCCCTAATTGCTTAAACACTACGGCCCAAGGCATGGTAAATAAAATTTCCACGTCAAAAACTACGAAAATAAGGGCAAATAAGTAATAGCGGACATTGAACTGAATACGGGAATCCCCTTTAATGACTTCTCCGCATTCATAGGGAGAATTTTTGGCTTCATTAGGGGCTTTAGGCCGTAAAAAAAAAGAGACAGCAAAAGCAGACCCCACAAAGGCTATGCCTAAGAGGAAGAATATAGTTATATATAAATAGTCGGCTGACATATTCTGTTGCAATCCTAACATCTCGCTCGATAGCTGGGAATACGTAGTACTACCTATTTTGATTAATAGTAATACTTATATATAAACGATAAGGTTTGGGAAGGAGCCTTATTGCCGTTTGAATTCAGTGGCCAAGACCAGATGCTTAATGCCAACCTTGGAGGCTGCATCAATGACTTGTACCACATAATCATATTTGACATTGCGGTCCCCATCGATGATGATGGCAGGGTCATTGTAAGTTTTCATGAGCTGTTTTAATTTGAACTTAAAAACATCGATATCCAGCTTTAGATTATACTTCTCATTATTCAAATACACTTCCCCGCTGGACGTAATGCTGACATTGATGTCCTTGTTCTCCTGAAGCTGTTGGTTATTGGAAGTCTGCGGCAAGGCGATCTTGATGCTGGAACGGTAGATCAAAGGTGTCGTGACCATGAAAACGATCAACAGGACCAAGATCACGTCCGTGAAAGGAGCAATATTGATGTCTGCCATCAATTTAGAGTTTCGTTGCCTTTTTATCATGTTCCTTATTGCAGATCAAGTCCAGCAGTTCCGAGGCGGCTAACTCCATGTCCACCACAAAATTATCGATCTTGCGGGTAAACCAGTTATAGCTAAGCACGGCCGGGATGGCCACTAAAAGACCTGCAGCTGTGCAGACCAGGGCTTCCGCAATACCCATGGTCACGACCTGCATGCCTCCGGTCCCAGCGCTGCTGATATCACTGAAAGCCCGCATGATGCCGATGACCGTGCCTAAAAGGCCGACATATACCGCAGTGCCCCCGATGGTTCCCACAATACCAATGAAACGTTCCAGTTTAATAGTTTCAATAGTGATCTCGCGTTCCATGGCATTGGCAATGAGCTTCTCATCATGGCCATGCAGGCTTAAACCTGCCAGGGCTACCTTGGAGACAGGCGTATCGATATTTTTGCAAAAACCAATGGCGTTAAGGATGTTTTTTGCCAAAAGCTCCTTGCGGATCCCAACCAAAATGGAAGTCCTTGATAGGCGTGAACGGCGGTTATAATAAACCACGCGTTCAACGATGACCGCAACAGAAATGATCGAACAAAAGATAAGCAGGTAGATGGTAAAACCACCGGCAGCAATGATATCAAAAATATTCTGGCCTTTGAACATAATAGTGATTCTATCCGTAATTATGGTGACACACAACTTAATTCTTTATGGAATTAAGCCGCGTGTCACCATAATTTGTAATTGCAACTTGACTAAAAAAGACCTTAGCCTCACAATAGTTCAAATAAGTAGGGACTTATTTTTTCAAAATCTAAGGAAAAGAGATGATCATAGCAATACCTAAAGAGATATTTCCAGGAGAACAAAGGGCCGCTTTTATCCCTTCCTCCGTCGACCGTTTAGTCAAAAAAGGCGCCCAGGTGATCATTGAAACGGGTCTTGGGGCCTCCATCGGCATTGCCGATGAAGAATATAAAAAAGCCGGCGCCACGATCGAAACAAAACGCCAGGAACTTCTTTCTTGCGCTGATATTGTTCTGCGCCTTAAAAAACCTCCTGTTGAAGAAATTGCTTCCTTAAAAAAAGGCTCTATCCATATAAGCTTCCTTGATCCCTTTAATGAAAAGGAGTTAGTGCAGGCGTTTGCCCAAAATCAGATCAGCGCCTTTAGCATGGAGATGATCCCACGCTCTACCCGTGCCCAGAAAATGGATGCCTTGAGCTCCCAGGCCAACCTGGCTGGTTATGTAACAGTTATTTTAGCTGCAGAGCGTTTGCCTAAGATTTTCCCTATGCTCATGACGCCTGCAGGTACCATTGCACCAGCCCGTGTTTTTATCATAGGTGCCGGGGTGGCGGGTTTACAAGCCATTGCCACGGCCAAACGCTTAGGCGCCCGTGTGGAGGCCTTTGATACGCGCCCTGTAGTCAAGGAACAGGTGAAATCTTTAGGTGCTAAATTCGTGGAGATCGATTTAGGTGAAACAGGCCAGACCGCGCAGGGCTATGCCAAAGCTTTAACCCCTGAACAATTAGAGAAACAGCGCCAGGGTATGGCCCGTGTCTGTGCCCAATCAGATGTGGTCATCACCACAGCCCAATTGTTCGGCCGCAAGGCACCTGTTGTCTTAACGCGTGAGATGGTTGACCAAATGAAACCCGGCAGCATTATTGTGGATATGGCCGTGGAATCCGGCGGGAACGTCGAAGGTTCCAAACTTAACGAGGAAGTTGTAACTTCTAACGGCGTCCATATATTAGGAATAGGCAACCTCCCCGGCCGTGTTGCCGTCCATGCAAGCCAGATGTACTCCGCCAATTTGCACAACCTGCTTGAAGAATACTGGGACAAAGACACCAAGTCTTTTAAACTTAATCTTGAGGATGAGATCATCAAAGGCGCTCTGATAACGCATCAAGGACAAATAGTTAACGAAATGGTCAAAAAGCTGACGTAGTCGAAGCAATTGGGCCTTTTGAGATGATGAAGAACATAAAATAATACTGCACAGCGGGTGGCGAGGAGCGATGTTAACGAGCGGACGGTAAGTGAACCGGGCAGCGAATCAGGGAAATAAGGGGTCTAGCCGCTGATAGGGTTCGGATTTCGAATCAGGAGTACGTTAACATCGAGACGAGCCAGGACCCGCTGGAATTGGAGTTTTTTATGAACCTTATTTATCAGCTTTTTATCTTAGTCTTATCGATATTCCTGGGCTTTGCGCTGATCTCGCGCGTTCCCCCGCTCTTGCATACCCCTTTAATGTCCGAAGCCAACGCCATTTGCGGGATCATTATCGTTGGAGCCCTGATCGCCGCCGGAGCAGACGCCAACAGTCCCTTGACCATCTTTCTCGGTACTGCAGCCGTGGCATTGGCCACTTTTAACGTGGTCGGCGGCTATCTAGTTACCGAGCGCATGCTTAAAATGTTTAAAAAGAAAGTATAACAATGACCAGTTTATTCATTACCAATTTTGTTTATATCATAAGCTCCATACTCTTTGCCTTTGGCCTGAAATTTTTAGGGTCCCCTGTCACTGCCCGGCGCGGCAATATCCTGTCTTCCTTAGGGATGCTTCTGGCAGTGCTGGCTACCTTATTCAACGGTCACGTCATCAGTTTCCAATGGATCGCCATCGGCATTATCATTGGTGGAAGCCTGGGGGCCTTGGTCGCCTTCAAGGCTGCCATGACCCAGATGCCGGAAATGATAGCCCTGTTGCACGGCTGCGGCGCCATGGCCAGTGTGTTCGTGGACTGGACCGCCTATCATGTACATGGATCTGTTGACTTGACCAATACCATCAGCCTTTATCTGTCC
>CAZFON010000154.1:0-4922 GCA_964520185.1 uncultured Planctomycetales bacterium
AATAGGCCATGAGGTCTGCCGTCAATTGGCTGAATTGGATCTAATGGTTGTTTTGACCGCGCGTAATGAAAAAGACGGCATGGAAGCTGTGGCTAATTTTAATAAAAAGGAATTGCCGGTACGTTTCTTTCCCTTGGATGTAACCAACCCCTCTCAAATATTGAGATTAAAAGATTTTCTCACCAAAGAATTCGGCCGTTGTGACGGGTTAGTGAACAACGCAGGGATCTTCTTAGATAATAAAGAAGGCGATCTGTTAAATACGGAGTTAAGCATTGTCCGCGAGACCATGGAAACAAATGTTTATGGCCCTTTTTTGTTGTGCCAGGCCCTGGTGCCGCTGATGCAAAAGAACAATTACGGCCGTATCGTGAATATCTCAAGCGGACTGGGCCAGTTAAATGAAATGGGAAACCATTATGCTGCTTACCGCATGTCCAAGACCGCGATCAATGCCATCACCAGGGTCCTGTCAGCAGAACTGGCAGATACCAATATCCTGGTCAATAGCATGTGTCCGGGTTGGGTCAAGACGCGTATGGGCGGCGCTGGCGCCACGCGCCCGGTAGAGGAAGGTGCGGACACAGCCGTATGGCTTGCAACTTTGCCTGACGGAAGTCCCAGCGGCCAAATTTTCCGCGATCGTAAACAAGTTCCCTGGTAGGTTGCTTTAAGCCGTGATTTGTGATAGTTTTAGATAATGCAAAAATCATGGTATCTGACCCTGCTGATCTTTTTGACCCTTGGCTCCTTAGCTGTAGCCCAGCAATGGGAGGCCCAAGGGAATTTTTATTTTCTATCCAAGAACAAGGCTAATTTTAGCGTTTCTGCTCCTGGTTCCAATAAACTGCCTTCCAAATATTTATCCTATGACGGCGTTGATTTTTTAGTCAGGGGACCGGCTGACTGGCAGGATTACGGCAGGCTAAATATAGGCAATAACAGCTTTTTTCAAGTACCCCTGCGTCAGGGCATGAAAATCAGCGCGCTTCATTTTTTAGCTTCAGGCGATTACGGGAACAGTTATCTCCATGATCGCTTGCTTAAATTATACGGCGAAAATTATTTTTATTCGGTCCTGACCGTGACCTGGGCTTATCAGGACGGCACCTATAAAGTCCTTTCAGCTCCGGTGTTTTGGGATTGGTTCCATTTGCCTTCAGTGACGTGGTCTAAAGATGGTATTAAGGTCAAGCCTGTGGGTATTAATCCGGTGCGGCCCAAATGCACGATGTATCACATCAGTTTTGATAACCCAAGACCAATGCAGCCGATCAAAGATATTTTGATATCAGACAGCTGGGTAAGCGATCAGCCGTTTTCAGATGTTTTTAGCCTGACCATCAGTTCTATGGATAAAATGGAAGCTGCCCCAAGAAAGGACCAATGAACCACGCCATCTTATTGATCTCCTGTCCTGACCAAAAAGGCATTACCGCCATGGTTACGAATTTTATATTCCAGAACCAGGGTAACATCGTCCATGCAGACCAGCATATCGATGAGCAGAGCAATACCTTCTTCATGCGCATCGAATGGTCGCTGGAAGCCTTTAAGTTGAAACGTGAAGATATTCAGCCGGCTTTTGCTGCCATTGCAAAGACATTTCATATGACCTGGAGGCTTTCCTTTTCAGATCAGAAACCGCGCGTTGCGATCTTTGTCAGCAAACATTTGCACTGCCTTTATGATCTTTTGTATCGCCATAAGACCGGCCAGCTTTATTGTGATATGGCCCTGATGGTGAGCAATCACCCTGATGCCAAGCCATTGGCAGGGGATTTCGGCATCAAGTTCGCTGAATTCCATGTTGAAGCCAATAACAAGATAGAGCAGGAAAAAAGGCAAATGGAGCTTTTAAAGACACATCAGATCGATCTGATCGTCCTGGCCCGCTATCACCAGATCCTAACCAGGCAATTCGTTGACTGCTTCCCATTGAAGATCATTAATATCCATCATTCATTCCTGCCGGCTTTTGCCGGAAGCAATCCCTACCTGCAGGCGTATCAAAAAGGGGTCAAGGTCATAGGCGCCACCTCTCATTACGTGACCGAAACCCTGGATGAAGGCCCTATCATTGCCCAGGACACGGTAGAAGTTTCTCATCGGGATTCCCTTCAAGACCTGAAAAGAAAAGGGGAGGATTTGGAAAAGTTGGTCTTAGCTCGCACCGTACGCTGGCACCTGGAGCAAAAGATCCTTTGTTACGGTAATAAGACCGTAGTTTTTGATTAAAAGCCGCCTACGTATTTTTACTTATACCTACCTTGCTGTTTTTAGACAATAATATAATCAGAGAAGTGAATATGATCGCTTGAGGAGGCGTTTATGAACGGGGCGGATTCCTACGGTTCGTACATTGTATCTCAGGTCAAATCCCTTAAAAAGAGACTGTCCAACGAACGGCGTTTGGCAAGCCCCTTTGTGACCATTTCCCGCCAGACCGGTGCTTACGGCATCACCATTTCCCAGGACCTTTGCGAATTTCTCCAAAAACATGAAAAGCGCACCCAATGTGTCTGGACCGTGTTTGACAAGGAGCTTATCGAAAAAGTCGCCGAAGAACACGATCTGCCTAAAACCGTGCTTCCTTATTTATCAGAGGACACGGTCTCAGAGATCCAGGACATGATCGAAGAAATGTTGGGTTTGCACCCTTCGCATGATGCCCTGGTCCTGAAGACAAACAAGACCATCCTTCATTTGGCCCAATTGGGTTATTGCATCTTGGTTGGCCGTGCATGTTTTATTGTTACATCCAAAATGCCGGGAGGGATGCATATCCGGCTGGTTTCCTCCTTACCTAAGAGGATAGAACATGTGCAGGAATATTATCACCTGACGCAACGGGAGGCCAAGGAATTCATTTACAGGGAAGAGTTCAAACGCAGGAATTACGTTAAAAAGTATTTTCAGAGAGAAATTGAAGACCCTTTGCTTTATGATCTGGTCATCAACGTCGACAATTTTCCCCGCCAGGAGATCATCGAAATAATCGGCAATCTTTTGTTCAGCGTGGCTGCGAACTTCCACGCCAAGCTTGTCCTCAGGCCAGTTTAACTCCAATACGTACAATTACTTATTTGAGGAAGCATATTGTGCTATTATACTCGATGGTAGTTGTCATATTTTTACTTATTAAAAAAAGGGAAGTGAGAAGTCTATGAAAAAGAAATATTTTTGGTTTTTGACGTGGTGTTTGATCTTTTTAGGCGCATCCCAGGCTTTTGCAGGTGAAGCGGATCTAAAGGTGCCGGACCTTTCTTCCGTTCCTTTGATGTTCAATCTTAACGGCCGCCTGATCCTTATGTTAGGTCTTATTATCTGCGCTTTCGGCGCTTTTTTTGGGATCTTCCAATACGGGCAGATCAAGCAAATGCCGGTGCACAAGAGCATGAAGGACATCTCTGAACTTATTTATGTGACCTGCAAGGCCTACTTGATCCAGCAGGGGAAATTCCTTCTGATCCTTGAGGTCCTTATTGGTCTGGTCATGATTGCTTATTTCGGCTGGTTGCGTCATTTTGATGCAGGCCGTGTCATCATTATTTTGATTTGCAGCTTGGTCGGTATTGCCGGAAGCTACGGGGTGGCCTGGTTCGGCATGCGCATCAATACCCTGGCCAATTCCAGGTCAGCCTTTGCTGCTCTTAGAGGTAATCCTTTCCCTGTATGTAGTATTCCTTTACAGGCAGGCATGAGCATTGGCATGCTTTTGATCAGTATTGAGCTTTTTGTCATGTTATGCATTCTACTTTTCATCAATCCTGATTATGCGGGCCCTTGTTTTATCGGCTTTGCCATTGGAGAGTCCCTGGGCGCTTCAGTCTTAAGGATCGCGGGCGGGATCTTTACCAAGATCGCGGACATCGGTTCTGACCTGATGAAGATCGTATTGAATATTAAGGAAGACGATGCCCGTAACCCTGGTGTCATTGCCGATTGCGTGGGGGACAATGCAGGCGATTCGGTGGGGCCGACAGCAGATGGTTTTGAGACCTATGGCGTTACCGGCGTTGCCCTTATCTCGTTTATCCTTTTGGCGGTCAAGGCTCCTTTTGACCAGGCACAGCTTCTCGTATGGATCTTTTCCATGCGTTTGATAATGGTCATTGCCAGCGGCATCTCTTATGAGATCAATAATGCCATTTCCAAAAGGATTTACGCCAAATGTACCAAGATGAATTTTGAGCATCCTTTGACATCCCTTGTCTGGATCACTTCGATCATGTCTGTGGCCATGACCTATGCGGCCTCTTATCTCATGATCCCGAATTTAGGAGACGGGACGTTTTGGTGGAAGCTGGCTAGTATCATTACCTGCGGCACCATGGCCGGCGCCTTGATCCCCGAGCTTGTCAAAAGATTTACATCCATGGATTCCCCTTATGTCAGGAACATCTATCAATGCTCCAAAAAAGGCGGACCATCGCTTAATATCTTATCAGGCCTGGTAGCAGGCAATTTCAGTGCCTATTGGATCGGCATGACCATCGTTTTGCTGATGGCCATTGGATATTTCATTAGTTTGATGGGCATGAGTCAGCTGATGTTGGCGCCAGCCGTGTTTGCTTTTGGATTGGTTGCCTTTGGATTCTTAGGGATGGGGCCTGTGACCATCTCGGTTGACTCCTATGGTCCGGTTTCCGATAATGCACAGTCGATCTATGAACTTTCGCTCATTGAAACCATCCCTAATATCAAGGAAGAGATCAAAAGGGACTTTGGTTTTGAGCCGAACTTTGAAACAGCCAAACACCATCTGGAGGCCAATGACGGGGCAGGTAATACTTTTAAGGCCACGTCCAAACCGGTCCTCATCGGCACCGCAGTCGTGGGTGCTACCACCATGATCTTCTCGATCATCATGATCCTGACCCATGGCCTTACAGTTCATATCGAAAACTTGTCATTATTGT
>CAZFON010000155.1:0-4877 GCA_964520185.1 uncultured Planctomycetales bacterium
TTTGAGCCACCCTTTTTCGTAAGCATTTTCGACGATCGCAAGCTCGATATTTTTGATGGTCACCGCTGGGGCATTGATGCCAAGGACACAGCCGCTTTCGCAGGGCGCCGGGCAGACGCGGCCGGTAAATTCCGGGAAATTATTGGTCTTGTGCAGCCTTTCGATGGCTTCCTGCCAGCGGTCACGGTAAATCAGGTCATTCCAGTCCGGAATAATATTGCCGATAGGACAACCTGACTGGCAAAAAGGCACGCCGCAATCCATGCATCGGGCCCCCTGGTTGGCCAAATCCTTTTGAGAGGGAAGATGCGCGAATTCCTTAAAATTCTTGATCCGGTGGGCTATATCATCCTTCTTATAGTCCTGCCGGCCATATTTCATGAACCCCTTAATGTCACCCATTACTTTTCCGCCCTATTCCCTGTTCCTTGCTTGGCATCCTTAAATTGATCGAACCGTGCTTTGCTTAAGAGCTGTGTTCTTGATAGCTTCGGCTTCTTCTAATACCCGTCGATAATCCCGCGGATAAACCTTGATGAACTGGCCCACGCACTTGTGCCAATCCTTTAAAATGCCTTCTGCCACCGTTGAATTGGTGTATTTAAAATGTTTCTCGATCAAGGACTTCAATTCCAGGATATCTTTTTGTTCTTCGACTTTAAGCAGATCCACCATGCCGTGATTGCAATTCTTATGCAAAAGCCCCCCGCGGTCCCAGACATAGGCAATGCCGCCTGACATCCCCGCGGCGAAATTGCGGCCCGTGGGACCGATGATCACGACACGGCCGCCGGTCATATATTCGCAACCATGGTCCCCGACACCTTCAACCACGGTCATGGCGCCGGAATTGCGAACCGCAAAGCGCTCACCGGCGAGCCCCCGGAAATAAGCCTCGCCCATGATGGCCCCGTATAAGACCACGTTGCCCGCGATCATGTTTTCTTCAGGGACAAAGCTCGAGGCTCGGGGCGGGAAAACCACCAATCGTCCGCCGGAAAGCCCCTTGCCCACATAATCATTGGCCTCCCCTTCCAGGGAAAGGCTGATACCGTGGGCCAAGAAAGCTCCAAAGCTTTGGCCTGCCGAACCTTTAAAATTGATCTGGATCGTATCGTCGGGCAAACCGGCTAATCCATATTTGCGCGCAACCATGGAAGAAAGCATGGTGCCTACGGTACGGTTGATATTACGGATATTTGTCTCGATGACAACGGGCTTGCCTTCTTCAATGGCCTGGAGGCTTTGGGAGATCAACTTATTGTCCAGGGCCTCCTCAAGACCGTGCTGCTGGGTTGAGCTGTGCCGGATGCTGACGCCCTTGGGCACATCAGGCCGGTGCAGGATATTGGTGAGGTCGATGCCACGGGCCTTCCAATGGTCAAGGGTTTCCTGGGTATCCAACAGATCAACGCGGCCAACCATGTCCTCGAATTTCCTTATCCCCAGATGCGCCATGATCTCACGCACTTCCTCGGCAATAAAAGTAAAGAAATTGACCACGTACTCGGGCTTGCCCTGGAATTTCTTGCGCAGCTCTGGGTCCTGAGTGGCCACCCCGACGGAACAAGTATTCAAATGGCATTTGCGCAGCATGATGCAACCCACCGTGATCAGGGCCGTGGTGGAAAACCCGAATTCATCGGCCCCTAGCATTGCTGCTATTGCCACATCGCGTCCGGTCTTCAATTGCCCGTCGGTTTGCACACGGATGCGGCCACGCAGATCATTCATCACTAAAACCTGTTGGGTTTCGGCAATACCCAATTCCATGGGCAGGCCTGCATGCTTGATGGATGTCTGTGGAGATGCTCCTGTACCGCCTTCAAAACCGGAGATCAGCACATGGTCTGCCTTGCCTTTGGATACGCCAGCCGCAACGGTCCCAACCCCGATCTCAGAAACAAGCTTGACGGAAACCATGGCCTGCGGATTGGCGTTCTTCAAATCGTGGATCAATTGTGCCAGGTCCTCAATGGAATAAATATCATGATGCGGCGGCGGCGAGATCAGTTGAACACCCGGCATTGTATGACGGGTACGGGCGATCTCCTTGGACACCTTGTGTCCTGGCAGCTGTCCGCCCTCGCCGGGTTTGGCGCCTTGGGCCATCTTGATCTGAAGCTGGTCGGCATTGACCAGATATTCAATGGTGACCCCAAAGCGGCCCTGGGCCACCTGCTTGATACGGCTGCGGCGCCAATCACCGTTAGGATCTTTCTTAAAACGTTCGGCATCCTCACCGCCTTCACCGGTGTTAGAAAAACCTCCAAGGCGGTTCATGGCAATGGCCAGGGTCTCATGCGTTTCTTTGGATATGGAACCATAGCTCATGGCACCGGTGGCAAAGCGCTTAACGATCTCAGAAGCGCTCTCAACTTCTGTGATCGGGATCGGCTGCCCCGGCTTGAACTTTAAAAGACCTCGGATATTGGCCAGCTGACGATTGCTCTCGTTGATAGCTTTAGAAAATTGTTTGAAGACCTGATAATTGCCTGAACGGGTGGCATGCTGCAAGAGCGCTATGGTGGTCGGATTTAATTGATGGTACTCCGCTTCCTTGCGCCATGCATATTCACCCCCCTCGTCCATCATCCCATCGGCCACGGGCCAGCGCGGATAGCCTTGCTCATGGCGCATCAAGGCCTCCTGGGCGACAACCTCAATATCGATGCCGCCGATGCGTGACGGTGTTGCCGTAAAATATTTATCTATCAGTTCCTGGCCCAGCCCCACGGCCTCAAAGATCTGCGCCCCGCAATAAGACTGGATCGTGGAGATCCCCATTTTGGAAATGATCTTGTACAACCCCTTATGGCAGGCCTTTAGGAAGTTTTTCTCCGCATCCTTGAAAGTCAGGGTCAACTGGAATTTTTCGTCCTTAAGCATGGCCTCGATGGTCTCAAAAGCCAGGTACGGATTGACGGCATTAGCGCCGTAACCGATCAGTACCGCAAAATGGTGTAATTCCCGCGCCTCGCCGGTTTCCACCACCAGGCTGACCTTGGTTCGCGTGCCCTCACGGATCAAATGATGATGCAGTCCGGCACAAGCCAGGAGCGATGGCATAGGGACATGATGGGCTGAAGCCTCCCGGTCCGAAAGGACCAAAATGCTATAGCCCTTCTTAATGGCCTTGTCCGCTTTGGCGCACAGTCCATCAAAAGCTTTTTCAAGTCCTGCAGGCCCCTTCTTCTTCTCGAAGACCATCGGCAAGGTGACGGCTTTTAATGATCCCTGATTGATGTGCCTGATCTTTTCCAATTCCTCATTGGTCAACACAGGATGTTGGATCCACAGGCGATGGCAATGCTGCGGGCCTTCCTCAAGCAAATTGCTTTCAGGGCCCAGCATCATGTCCTCTCCCATGATGATCTCCTCACGGATGGCATCAATAGGGGGGTTGGTCACCTGGGCAAACAATTGTTTAAAATACTCATAAAGCAGTTTTGGCCGGGCAGACAATACAGCCAGCGGCGTGTCTGCGCCCATGGACCCAATGGCTTCTTCTCCCAGGATCATGGGATATAAAATGATCTTTAAAGCTTCAATGGTATAACCAAAAGCCCGTTGGCGCTTCAGCAGGGACTCTTCATCAAGTCCATGCACTTTTTTAGGTACAGGCAGATTGCGTATGTCTACAATGGATTCCCTGAGCCACTTCTCATAAGGCTGGCGCTTGGCATAAGTTTCCTTGATCTCTCGATCGTCGATAATACGGCCTTCCAGGGTGTCCACCAGGAACATCTTGCCCGGTTGAAGACGCCCTTTAGAAATGACTTTTTCGGCCGGCACCGGCAAGACCCCGGCTTCTGAGGCCATGATCACGATATTGTCGCTCGTGACCATGTAACGCGAGGGCCGTAACCCATTGCGGTCAAGTAGGGCGCCGACATAACGTCCGTCGGAAAAAGCCATGGCCGCAGGACCGTCCCAGGGTTCCATCAAACAGGAATGATACTCATAAAAAGCCCTCTTGGCGCGGTCCATTTCCTGATGATTGCTCCAGGCCTCCGGGATCATCATCATCATGGCATGCGGCAGGGAACGGCCGCAAAGCACCAGCATCTCAAGGACATTATCAAAAGTGGCTGTGTCTGATCCGTCGGGCACGACGATCGGCAACACTTTCTTGATATCTGCGCCAAAAGCTTTGGAAATAAATTGTTTCTCGCGGGTCTGTATCCAGTTGAGATTACCGCGCAGGGTATTGATCTCGCCGTTATGCGCGATATAGCGGTATGGATGCGCCAGGGCCCAGCTGGGAAAAGTATTCGTCGAATAGCGCGAATGCACCAGGGCAATGGCCGAAACCATGGTCGGATCGCTGAGATCAGGGAAAAAACGGTCCAATTGCTGGCTCATCAACTGGCCTTTATAGACCAGGGTGTGGCTGTTGAGCGAACAAAAATAATAATAATTCCTCTGCGGCAGGGTGGAATGATAGACCTTGTTCCAGAGTCGCTTGCGGATCACATAAAGTTTACGGTTAAAGTCCTCCAGGGGGGTCTGGGCGCCCCGGGAAATAAAAAGCTGCTTGAAGGCCGGCATCACGGAGCGGGCCACCCGTCCTATCTTGGCTGGCTCATGAGGCACTTCCCTCCAGCCGATCAATTTCTGGCCTTCCTCATGGATGATATGTTCGGTCCAGGACTCGATGACATTGCGGTCTTCCAGGGAGGCCGGCAAAAACACCAAGCCCACGGCATAATCGCCGACCGTGGGTAAACTGATATTGAACTGGGACATTTCCTTGCGAAAAAAAGCATCCGGCATCTGCATGAGGATCCCGGCGCCGTCCCCTGTTTCCGGATCGCAGCCGCAGGCCCCGCGATGAGCCAGGTTTTCCAGGATCTCGATGCCATGACGGATCATGT
>CAZFON010000156.1:0-4877 GCA_964520185.1 uncultured Planctomycetales bacterium
CAAAATAAAAGCCAGCTGCCGAAAATCGGTTTTTCCTGCCAGTGAAAAGGACACCGCTTTCATGCGACTTTGAATTCCGGCGACAATATCAACATCCCCGGAATCTCCCACAAAAACCACCTTTAAGGCAGCCGACAGATGATCAGCCACTGCCGCAAATCCCGCAGGAGACCATCGCTTATCGCTTGAGGCGGCCCCTGGAGCGATCACCACGAAATTCTTTCCTTTTAAGTAAGGCGAAAGCTCAACCTCAAAAAAGCGTTCATCTTCTTTTGTAGGCAAAACAGCATAACGTTCCCCTGAAATAGCATCGAAATCGTAAACCTGACGCAGACGGTTTAAATGAATGCCCTTCTTGTGCCTCAACTCACTATCCTGACGCAAGGTTATTACAGGAGTAGCAAAACGGGGGAACAAAAAAAAGCTCAGCGCCGTTTTCCTGAAATCCACCACACAATCATACCCGCCCCTAGTCAGTTCTAAAAAGAACGCTTTTTTTTCTTTTAAAGATCCCTGTTTATTAAAAACTTTCAATCCGAAATGAGGGTTTTCTTTAAAAAGAGAAACCGCCTTGGGGCCAACCACTATATCCATGGTTGCCTGTGGGAAACCCTCTCGTAAAATATCGATGGCAGGACATGTCAGGACCACATCCCCGATATTGGTCATGCTGACAACCAAAATGCGTTTAGGAGCGCATTTTTTTGAAAGCTTCCAAAACATCATCCACCGTCACTGATTTCATGCACACATTATCTGTGCAAGCCAAATGATAACAAGGCGCTTTATTGCAACCCACCTCTTTAAAAAGGATTTGGCAACGGCCGGTACCCCTGGGACCGGTGACCGAGGGAGAAGTCGGGCCATAAATACCTACCACATCCGCCCCGACGCTATGGGCCAAATGCAGCGGCCCGGAATCTGCGGAAATCACCGCCGCGGCCCCTTTGTAAAGCGCCAATGATTCCCCCACGTTAGTCTGTCCTGCGAGGACCACCGCTTTGATGGAGGACCTTCGGGTGATCTCTTCTATAAGCACGATGTCCTTTTGAGATCCTGAAAAAACGATCTTCAAGCCGAATTCCGATGAGAGCCGGTCAGCCAAGGCGGCAAAATGATCCGGGTCCCAACGCTTAAGCCACCAATTCCCGCCTGGATTCAATACAACATAATCTTGCTTGGGCCTTATGCCTGCGTTCTCTAATTTTGCCTCAACACTTTGCATGTCCGTCAACTTCAGGCGCAACTCGCATATCCGTTCCTGTGCCTTGATGCCGTAACCCTCCACCACTTTTAAATAATAGTCGCAACGATGGATGTCCTCTGCATTCATGGGGACAGGATGGGTCAGGAAGAAAGAAGCCTTACCATAGCCAATGCGTAACGGTATTCCCGCCAGATAAACCATCAAGGCGCGGGTCAACGAGCGGTGAAGTAAAAAAACTGCATCGAATTTTTCTTTTCTTAAATTCCGGATCAATTGCCATTTGCCCCAAGGCATGCGGTGCCTGCCCTTCTCCTCATAAATAATGATCTTGTCCACATAAGGGCAATGCTGCAGGACCTCCCTGACCCTGGGCACGCAAAGGCAGCTCAAACGAGCTTGCGGATAAGTCGCTTTAAGCACCTTGAAAACAGGTGTGGAAAAAACCGCGTCACCCAGCCAATTGATATTAACGACTAGAATATTGTTCATACACTTGAAGGGTTTTCTTGATCATAAGATCGGCCGAAAAAAATTCATTTATATGGATCCTTGCCTGATTTGCCACCATTTTAGCCTGATCCGGATGTTGAAGGACCTCAACGATCTTGTCTGCCAGGGCCAGCGGATCTTTACTCGGGATCAAATAGCCTGTCCTGGTGTCTTCGATCAGATCCACCAACCCTCCCACTCTTGAAGCTACCACCGGAATTCCAGAGGCCTGGGCTTCCATGACTGATATACCCAAACCTTCCATTAAAGAAGGCATGACAAAAACATCAAATCCAGCTAAAAGCCGGTAAGCTTGATTAACGGTATGTTCGAAACGGACACACGCGTCTAAATCCAGCTCCTGGGTCAATTTCTTCAAAGCATCCTCTTCGGGACCACGGCCTACGATCAGCAAATGAGCGCTAGGCGCTCGTTTAAGAACAAACGGCATGGCCTTGATCAAGATATCTATACCCTTGACATCCGACAGCCGTGCGATAATGCCTATGAGCAGCACATCGTCGGGAATGTTCAATTTATGGCGAACGGCATGGCGTTGCTGTTGATCGACCATCTTGAAACGTTCCAAATCGATCCCGTTAGGGATCATATTGATCATGGATTGGGATATTTCGAAATCCTTATTTAAATGCTGGGCCACAGGCCTGCTGACGGCAATAACAGCAGAACCAACACAGGGGAATAATATCCTGGACCATCGGGCCTTAAAGAAACCATGATAAGTCGTAATCAACCTGGCATCCGTAAAACAACATAGGAAGGTTCCCAACACGTGGGCAACCCTGGTCTGGGCATGGATGATATCAATTTTCTCCTTTTGGATCAATTTCATCAGGGGAAAAAAACTTAATACCAGCTTAGGATTGATCTCAGATTTTGTACGGATGTTGACCTTAACGTTCCGCATGCCTGCTGCCTCAATAAGGGACTCGGAATCCCCGCCGCTGGAAGCCACCCATACCTTATGCCCTGATCTGACCAGGCCTTCTCCCAGGGTCAATAGATAACTGGTAATGCCACCGGTATTGACATGCGTTGTCAGAAAAAGAATGTTCATTTTATATACTGCATCACCTTTTTGGCTACTTCTTCCGGTGAAATGTCTTTCATGCAAGCATGGGTCTTGATTTTACACACGCTTGAATAACAGGGCGCACATTTCATGGGTTTGTATAAGACAAATTGTTTTTCCGATGGCGGCATATGGCGCCTGGCATCCGTCGGCCCAAACAAAGCAATGAGCGGTACCTGCATGCCGGCAGCGATATGCAATGGGGCCGAATCAGGCGAAATGTACGCCTGACAATGTTTGATAAGCGCTGCCAACTGTAAAATGCTTGTCTTACCCACCAGGCTTGCGGGTTTGGCTCGGGCACGTGCGACCAATGACCTGCTTAAGGCCTTGTCCTTATCTTCTCCGGTCAGGACGACCCGGATGTTCTTTTGCCCTAAAATATCGCATAATTTGGCCATCTGTTCTAAGGGCCAATTCTTGGTAGGCCATTTTGCCGAAGCTGAAATGTTTAAACCCACAAAAATCTGGCCCGTGCTAAGCCATTCACTGTCCAGCAATTCCTGCACATAGGCCTCGTCCTTAGGCGAAGGATGAAGCTCCAGGCGGGTCAACGGGTCGTGATCAATGCCAAGCATTTTCAATATTCGGAATTGATGTTCCACCGGTGGGATGTTGCGTATGTTATTTTTGATCTTCCTCGATAAAAGAAAACCGAATTTGCCGTTATTATAACCGTACGACTCCTTGGCCCACGTCAAGAACGACAATAAATGGCTAAACCGGTTATTTTGCAGATCTATCACCTTATCAAAATGGCAACGTCGCAATTGCCCGCTCATCTGCCAAAGATCTTTTAAGTTCCTGGCCTGGGCATCCGATATCATGACTTCATTGATATACGGGCAATGCTCAACGATGGGACCGGCCTGGGGAGAGGTCAGGCAATAAATGTGCGCGCTTGGGAACTTGTTACGGATGGCTTTGAAGGCCGCGCTAGAAAGCACCACGTCTCCCACGGCCGTCAGTTTAATGATCAGGATCTTCGTGGAATGCATCAGTTCTTTATACACTGCGATCGTTGCTTCTGCCATATGGGCCAGGGTATATTTGGCTTCTATTTTCTTTTTTGCTTCAGTCACAAGGGCAGCACTGAATTCAGGATTATTCAAAATGCGCAAGACGGCATCAGCCATGGCCTCAAAATCTTTGGGCAGGACCAATAACCCGGTTTTTTCATGCTCGATGACCTCCAGGACCCCGCCAACCCGGGTGGCCACCACCGGAACACCGGCAGCCTGGGCTTCGATGATGACGCGGCCAAAAGCTTCGTGGGTGATGGTGGAGAGCACCAAACAATCGGCTTTGCTCAAAAGCTCGGGGATATCGGAACGATTGCCCATAAATTCAACTTGGGTCTCGATGCCCAAACGCTTGGTCAGCAGCAACAACTCGTCCTTATAGGCCTGCTTCTTCGCAGGCGCATCACCGACGATCTGCACTTTGACCGAAGGCAGGCGATGGATAAGACGCGCCATGGCCTTTAAAAAATAAGGATGGCCTTTAAGCGGCGTCATACGTCCGATCATGATGACATTAAAAGATTTCTTATCCGCTTTGACCTGGCGGGGTAAATTGAACTTTTCGAGATCGACGCTGCGGGGAATGACACGGATATTTTCCGAAGGTGTGGCAAAATCCTGGACCATATGCCGGCCGATCACCTCGCTGATGGCAATGGTGAGCTTGCCCCATCCCATCACCCTGCTGAATAAATGGGAAGAGTAATAGCCATGGCAGGTGGTCAAGAAATGGGCCTCGGTGCGGCGGCAGGCAAAAAAAGCGATCCATGCCGGCACCCTGGAGCGGGCATGAACGATATCGATCTTTTCCTTATGGATAATGGCCGTTAACTTGCCGATGCAACGGATGGCGGTAAACAAATTTTTCTTATGGACGGGCAAGGTATAATGCTTGGTGCCTTCGGATTGAAGCCGTGAGACCAAGACCCCTCCATTGGAAACCACGATGGACTTGTGCCCTTGAGCGACAAGATAACGGCCAAGGTCCACCGTCCCCGTCTCCACTCCGCCCACATTCAGCTCTGGGAGTATTTGTAAGATATTCATAGCTTTAAACAACAGGTTC
>CAZFON010000157.1:0-4862 GCA_964520185.1 uncultured Planctomycetales bacterium
CCGGCAGTTCACAATGTTCCGGCCCAACTTATGCACAGTACAGGTCGGTTGTATCAATAGGGAGCGCTGCTGATTGTGGCAATTGGTGTTATGCACAGGCAGGATCAAGGGTCACCTGTGCTTCCTATGCCGGAGTATATTGTACTTGTTCAGGGGGCTCACCCATTGCCGGTTCTCTAGGAGGCTGGTCATCAGGCACTTGTGGTATATCAAGCTGTGGTACAGGCCATTCCTGTAGCGGGGTTTGTTGTACAGTAGGGCAATCAGAATGCAGCACCACCACCGGGTGTTGCGCGCCCACTCTAGCTTGTCCTACATGGGGTAATTGCGGTCAGGACACTTGCGGTATTAAATGCGGCACCGGCAGTTGCTGCGCCGGCCAGACATGCAGCCGTGAACCTGGAGCCGGAGCCAATGGGCCAGGGCTTTGCTGCGGGACGGGCAAAGGAGAGCATAACGGTGTATGCGTGAACAATCCCGGAGCGCCTACATTAAACAGCGCAACCGCAGGTACGGGACAAGTCGTTCTGGCATGGTCAAGGGTCACGGTAGCAACAGGCTATAGTGTTAAATACGGGACCACCAGCGGGACTTTCACGACCACCATTGATGCAGGCAATGTCACGGGTTATACGGTGACAGGCTTGACCCAGGGAACAACGTACTATTTTGTGGTGGTAGCTTATGAAGGGGCGGCGACAAGCGCCAATTCCAATCAAAGAAGTGCCACGCTCGTCCCTAACCCGCCCACGCTGAGCAGTGCTACTGCAGGAAGCGCCAGAGTCACGTTAACGTGGACAGCATCCCCAGGAGCGGCATCCTATAAGATCAAGCATGGGACCGTCAGCGGGACCTATACGACTACAACTACTGTGGGAAATGTGACAACATACACGGTGACAGGATTGGCGCACACCAAGTTATACTATTTTGTGGTCGTAGCTCACAATGCCGGCGGGGATAGTACCAATTCCAACGAGCGCAGCGCCACAACGACGTAATTGCTTAATTCTTCCTTTGGTCCCTCTGAAAATTACTTTTACCCACGGATTTAGCGAATTTCTTTAACTCCGCCCCAAGCTCTCCGATCTGGGCCACGTGGGTGATCTTCTGATTAACATTGCTGACAATACCGATGGAGATGGAAACCAGTCCGGCCTTGATGGCATTGCCCTGGCGGTCGGTCCCCGTAATAAAACCAGCTGAGCGGTCTGCATCGCTGTAGAAGTTGGGGGCAAGCTTGTCAAAAGAATCAATGATATGCTGGCTGACGGCATCGGCCTTGTCATCATCGCAGACAAACACAAAATCGTCACCACCGATATGTCCCACAAAGGCTTCCTGACCGCAATAATGCTGGGTTGCCTCGATCATAATGCGTGCCAGGCATCGGATGATCTCATCCCCGTGTTCAAAACCATATTTATCATTGTACACCTTGAATTTATCAATGTCCGCATAGCCAACGGCAAAAGGTTTGCCGGTGTCGATGCGATTCTGGAATTCTTCCATGATGGAAGTATTACCGGGCAGATGGGTCAGGGGATTGGCATCCAGTGAACGGATGGTGCGTTTCAAGATCATGCGGATACGGGCCAGCAAGGTCTCAGGGTCAAAAGGTTTGATCAGATAATCATCCGCGCCTGATTCAATGCCGGTGACCATGTCTTTGACTTCTCCTTTTCCGGTGAGCATGATAATAGGCAGGTGACGAAACAAAATATCGTTGCGTATCTGGCGGCAGAACTCCACTCCGTTCATCACCGGCATATTGTAATCAGAAATGATCAAGTCCGGGTTTTTGGCCTTGACCATTTCCAGGCCCTCCTTGCCGTTGGCGGCCGCCAACACGGTGAAATGTTCTGAAAGGCTTAGATCAAGCACATCGCGGATGTCTGGATCGTCGTCAATGATAAGGATCCGTTCTTTACGCATAATTTTTTTCGTTCTCCGAATGCTCTACGAATGATTTTAATGAGGCAGGCAAGGTGAAATAGAACGTCGTCCCCTTCCCAGCCTCGCTTTGGACCCAAATTTTGCCATGGTGCGCCTGGACGATGTTTTTGGCCAACACCAGCCCCAGCCCTGTTCCTTTGACATTTTGGTTGATCTCGTTGTCAACCCTGTAGAATTCGCTGAAAAGCTTTTGTATCTCAGAAGCGGGTATGCCGATACCGGTGTCCGACACGCTAAAGACGACATAGCCGTCCTGAAGTGTCGGAGAAACGGTTATCGTGACCGTCCCGTTTTGCGGTGTAAATTTGATGGCATTGCCCACCAGGTTGATGAGCACGCGTTCGGCCTGGGAGGCATCCACATAAATTTCCTGGAGTTGCGCCGGAAGCTGCGTTTGTAATCTGACCCCTTTGGCTGTTATCTGCGGGTTCAACAGATCAGCGACGTTATCGACCACGTTCTTGATCTTATGTACAGTGAATTTCATTTCCTGCCGCCCGGATTCGATGCGCGCGATGTCCAGGAGATTGTTGATGAGGCCGACCAGATTGTCGGAATGGGAGTTGATCTTGGCCAGGCGTTCCTTGACAGCGGGAGGCACCTCACCGATCTTTCCGGCGATCAGGATGGCGGCATAACCCTTGATGGAGGTCAGGGGTGTACGCAGCTCATGGGAAACGGCGGAGATGAACTCCGACTTCTTTTTGCTGATCTCGTTGACTTTTTGCAGGGCGCTGGCCAATTGTTTGGTACGGTCGACGACTTTTAATTCCAGTTCCTGGCTTGAATGGAACACTTTTTCGAACAGCTGTGCGTTTTCAATGGATTGGCCTAATTGACCGGCCAAAATGGCGACCAGTTCCTCATCCCCCTGGGTCACCACGGGCGCATTGTAGCGGTTTCCAACAAAGATAAACCCGACACTGCCGGTCTGGGTGAGGATAGGAGCAAAGATGAAATGTTCCGCTTCAAATATCTGGATAATCCGTTCCTTGGTTTTATTGGGACAGTTGATGGAAGAAAGGGAGTGGCTTATTCCCTGCAGGGAATCCTCAGCCTCCACTTCTTTTAAGACGGCATCGAGACGGGCATCCTTAAAGCCGGTATTAAAACGGACTTTCATGATCTGGCTGTCGCTTAAGGTGGCGATCAGGGTACGCGCGAACCCCAAGTCTTCGAAGAGTGTAGTGGAAAGCCTTTGGAAGACCTCGCTCTCGTTGAGCGCCTGGCTCATCTGTCGGGAAACCCGCTGAAGGGCGTTGAGGCCGTTGAGTCGTTTGTCCATTTCTTCGCGGGTTTTATTAAGTTCCAGGTCCGTGCGCACGATCAATTTGGCTTGCTCATCGAGGTCATTAAAGGAGCGCATCAGTTTGTTATGGGCCTCTTTCATGGCAGTGATGGTATTTTCTTTGACGATAAAAGCAATGAAAAGATACACCGTAGCACCTGCCAGTACAACGGCGAGGATGACAAGGATCATAAGTGTATCAGATGTCGATTCCATGGCATTTGACCGTGGCCTTAGGCAATGGCCACGATAAGGATATTCTCGTTATGCAAATGGATATTCTTTATATTATTGAGATTGCCAAAGGGCCCCACTTCCCCATAGGAACACATGCCCACCAAGGGGGTGGTGTAACCCAGGACATTTTTGATGGCCTGGATCTCACTGAAAGCAAAGTTTCCTAATATTTTATGGCGGGCCAGGGACTCAAATATCAGCACAAGCCTGGCCTGCTTGTCGCCCAGGGAAGCCTTGACTATTTCGGCCGCTTCCATGGCCGAATTCTGGCACGAATCCTTATTGCTGATCATTAAATGCACTTCCGCGCCCTCGGGGATGCCCCCATGACATACGATACTCCCGTCTTGCAGGATGTCAATAACGTTGCGCAACAAATACTCCCGGTCTTCTTCCATGTAGATGCCCAGCGGATACATGGTCGCGTATGAATTTAAAGCGGCATTTTTCAGCCCTTGCGCATCTTCTCCCAGGAAATGCTGGTAGATCTCGATGGCCGGCTTGTTGTCGATAGTGTGGATGATAGGGCCGTCGATCTTGGTGATGAAACGGGGCTTGCCCAGCGGTTTAAATCCATGCTTGCAGCCCAGCGCCAAATGGAATGAACCTCCCAACAGGAGGCCGACACTGGAGTTTTGCAATATTTGGTTTTGATAGAACTGGTAAAGTCTTTTATATTTGAAATCGTCGCTGGAAATGGCGCCGAGCACGGGAAAACCTATCCCCAAGACCTCCCTGACGCCGCGGATAAACTTGGTGGCATCCTGTTCAATGCCCTGGGAAAATTGGATGAACACCTCCCGCTGTGGTGATCTCAGGTCCAGCATCGCCTGCCGGGCCAGGTCAAAGCCGGTGGCGTGCATGTCCCGGGAGCCGATGTCGGCAATGCCTGAGATCCCGAAACGCAGATCGTCTGAATTAATACCGACAATGGCGATCCCGCGGTTAGCGACCCCGTGGGACAGGAGCAGTCCCCCGGTGGAAGTGCCCACCAGGCGTTTGGGCTTGAGGGTGCGTGCGATGATCTCAAGGGTTTCAGGGACCGCATAGGAAGAAGAGGCAAAGATCATGACCAGATCTGTTTCCACACGGTTTAGCTGATTTTTGACCTGGATGCAAGCCTGCAACGTGGCTTGGGCAGGCAAAGGAAGCTGACTGAAACCAATACTGATGCTGGTGGACAAAGAAGGCTCCTTAAGTCGGGGGTTGTTCTTAATCGATTATAAATTGATGGGTCCAGGTGTCAACGATATTTGTTGACGATTAGGGAGCTTTGAGATATCCTTACATCTTCGTCTAGCGCTTCGGCCCCATCGTCTAGCCTGGTCCAGGACGTCTGCTTCTCAGGCAGAAAACACCGGTTCAAATCCGGTTGGGGCTA
>CAZFON010000158.1:0-4824 GCA_964520185.1 uncultured Planctomycetales bacterium
GTTATCGCACGGATTTGGCCGTTTATTATACCAGGGGCCAGGTCTTGACCTACGATCACCAGATCATACCGGCTTATTTCCATGCGACATGTGCCGGCGCCACGGAAGATGCCCGTGAATTATGGGATACTCCTGATATCCCGCCTTTGAGGGGGGTGCCATGTTCCTTTTGCCAAAGTTCGCCGCACTATTATTGGAAGAAGAATTTCCGTCTGCGGGACATCCAGAATTCGCTTAATCTCCATGGCGTCAAGATCAGTGCCATCAAGGATATTTCCGTTGTGGACCGTGACCGCAGCGGCCGCATCGACCACCTGAAGATCGTCCAACGGGATGGCCAGGAGGTTTTGTTGAGGGGAAAGGAATTCCGCGATATCCTTGGGCCTAATGTTATTTTAAGTAATAATTACGAGATCGTCATGCGCGGTTATTATGCAGATTTAAACGGCAAAGGCTGGGGGCATGGCGTGGGAATGTGCCAGTGGGGGGCTCTTGGCATGGCCAGGCAGCAATTCAACTACAGGCAGATCCTTGCTTATTATTATCCGCAATCCATGCTGATGAACTATCATGAACTGCCAAAATTCGACACCATCAAAGACAACAAACCGATCAATCCCAACAAATAAAGTTTTTCAACTGCAGTCTTACTTTTACCAGCTGCCCGAAGAGCTTATAGCTCAGGAATCACTGCGTGCCAGGGACCAGGCCCGTCTGCTGGTCATTGACCGCGCCAAGGGTAGTATCCTTCATGATACTTTTGATCATCTAGATCGTTATTTGCCTTCGCATGCTTGTCTTGTAGCAAATAACAGCAAGGTGATCCCGGCACGCCTGCTGGGACAAAGATCAACGGGGGGGCAGGTGGAGGTCTTTTTGTTGAATGCTTATGAGGACGGTTATTCATTCGAGGTCCTGCTTCGGCCGTTGAAAAAGATCAAGGAAGGGGAGGTCATTGATTTTGGTTCAGGCATCAGTGCCGTTCTTAAGGACAAAGAAAAAAGGCTGGTTCGTTTTAATAAAAAGAACCTTATCCGGCATTTGAAGGACATCGGACACATCCCTTTGCCGCCGTATATCAAGAGGCCTGACACTTTCCAAGATCGTCAGGACTATCAAACCGTGTATGCCAAAACCCCGGGTTCAGTTGCTTCTCCGACGGCAGGACTGCATTTTACCAAGGACCAGATCAGGGCTCTTGGCGCCCATGGCCATCGTTTCTTAGAATTGACCCTGCATATCAATTACGGGACATTCAGGCCTGTTGAATGCGAAGATATCCGCAGTCATCCCATGCATAGCGAGCATTACACGATCAAACCCTTGGTGTACCAGAACATCCTGAAAGCTAAAACGGATTCCCGGAAATTGGTTGCCGTGGGTACAACCAGCTGCCGGGTATTGGAGACCCTAGCCGCAAGAGGCAAGGTCTTGTCAGGTGATACGGATATGTTTATCTATCCCGGATATGATTTTAAAATGGCCGATATCTTGATCACTAATTTCCATCTGCCTTATAGCACCTTACTCATGCTGGTTTGCGCCTTTGGCGGATATGAGCTGGTCATGAGTGCCTACCAGGAGGCCGTTAAAAAGCGTTACCGCTTTTACAGTTATGGCGATGCCATGCTGATCCTTTAATGTAGATCAACATTATTTAGTTTTTTATCTAGATTTAATCCTTACTTCATTCCTTCCGTCGTTAAACTTCAAAGAAAACGCTTCCCCAAAACGCTTGTTTCTGTCTTGTATTTACTGTCTTTAAGTTAAATACTTAATATGAGAGGGAGAAATTTCTATATATATGTTAAAAAGAATGATAACAGCATTAACGTTAAGCTGTTTCATGATGAATTCCTGCCTGGGGCCTTTGCCCACGGCCATGGCTGATGATTTCCATCTGCCTTCTCCCGGGGACATGGTCCATTTAAGCCAGGCCCTGAATCCTCCCATTTTAAAAGGCATTAAAGTACATCCCGATGATCCGTTCCATTTTGAGTTTATCCTGGACCGCGGGGATGAGGGATTAGCTCCGCAAGACCCTTTGCTCAAACAGGAGGCGGGCAAACTGATCAAATATTTCCTGGCAAGCTTGACCATTCCTGAGAAGGATTTGTGGGTGAATTTAAGCCCTTATGAAAAGAACCGGATAATCCCCCAAAGTTTTGGTCTTACCGAAATGGGCAGGGATTTGCTTGCTGAAGATTACATGCTTAAGCAGATCACCGCAAGCCTGATATACCCGGAAGGATCGACAGGAAAGAAATTTTGGGGCCGCATTTACCAGGAAGCGGAGAGGCGTTATGGAACGACCAATATACCTGTTAACACTTTTAATAAAGTCTGGATCGTTCCACAAAAAGCAGTTGTCTTTGAAAATGCCAAGGAGGGAGCGGCGTATGTGGTAGAAAGTAAATTAAAAGTGATGCTGGAACAGGACTATTTATCGCTTCAAAAACATGGCGTCGTGGTGACTTCACAAAATACGAATGATACCAGCACCCTTGGCTCTGAAATCGTCAGGGAGATAGTCCTCCCTGAACTTTCCAGGGAAGTCAACGAAGACAAGAATTTTGCCAGGCTTCGTCAGGTTTATAACAGCCTTATCCTGGCCACTTGGTATAAGAAAAAGATCAAGGACAGCATCCTGGCACAGGTTTACGAGGATAAGAACAAGGTAGAAGGTGTCAACATAGATGACCCCAACGAAAAAGAAAAGATCTATCAACGGTATTTGCAGGCTTTTAAAAAAGGTGTTTACAACTATATCAAAGAAGAAACTGATCCGTTGACCCAGCAGATCATTCCCAGGAAATATTTTTCCGGCGGGGTCAGTTTTACCGGGGAAGGTAATACCCGCATGGGCATCGGCAATGAAATAGAGCTGATTAATGAGAAGAACGTTAAGCCGTCGTTATTCAGATCATTGCTTGATTCCATCAGATCCAAGGTCGGACTCGTGACAGTCATCGCAGGATTGACCATCGGATCAGCTGCTTTAGCCCAAAACAGTACGGAACAGGCCCCAGCGGCCACACCTACGACAGGCCTTGCCATTCCCGCAACAAATCAGCCGGTCAATGTCCTGACCGGTGTAGACACATCTGTCATTCAGAAATTTACAACAGCGATAAGCCAGACGAATTTTCCTTCGAGTCAAGCGGGAGAGGTCAAATCGGTTAGGCAATTGGCCTTCAAAGTATTAAGCGAAAAATACAAGCAAAAGTACAATCGTGATATGGACCCTGACCAAACGCCTTTGTCTGAATTGGCAGAATTGGCGGCATTGACGGCCTTCGAGGGATTAAATGCGAACACCAACGGGAAATTTGATCTCAATGGTTCGGAATATCAGAATTCAACGGTGCTGTGGTATCTTCGCAATCATGGGATAGAGCCGACCCTTGAAAGTTTAAAGACACTTTTGACCGCCTTGGATGAATGGCACAAAAAGATCCAGGAAAATTTTGGGGACCGCGTGACCGGTTTTATATATAGTCTTAAAAATGCCAAGGCCAAAGGATCTTCGGATGCTTTTTTTGACAGCTTTGCACAGACCGTACAGAAGTTAGGGCCGGATTTCCCTACCAATATCATTGATCCAAGGGCGATATTAGAAGATCTGTCTAAGAAAAATGTTTTTAAGGAAAAAGGCATAAGTTTTATTAAGGACGAAAATGGCAAAATTATTGGTATTGTTAATTCAAAAGATGAAACTGAACAAATTAAAATTAATGATAAAAAGCTTCAAAACCTGGCGCCAAGCCGCATCACGCCTGGCCAATGGGGACTGATACTTGCCATGGGGCTTATTGGCGCGGAAAGTTTATTGGCGGAATGGAAAGCGCGCAAAGAACTTAAGGCTTTGGAAAAAGAGACTGTCAATCCTGGCGAAAGACCAGGAGAGGCGGTTTATGCCCCGGCTAAATCTCTTGCTGAGTCAACTGACCGGCAAATAAAGGTTTTAAATGCTTTGAGAGATGAAAGAGAAAATGGGGGAGTCAGGAGTCTTAATCTCAAGGAAGAAATTAGAAATGCTAACGCACTTATCAAGCAATTACAGCAAAACGCCGAGGCCAATCAAGAGAACATAAAACAGCTTTTAGAAGCAGTTAATGAGTTGAATTTTGTTAATGCGTTGTATGATTTTATTCCTGAGATAGAAGATGCCACGAAGGTTATGAAACAGCTTCAAGAGGCCCAAGCCTATGATAGTACGCTCAATACTTGGCTTCTTGGAGGAGCCAAGATCAATGAAGACAAAATCGGAGCTTTGGGAAGATTGTTGACCCTTCGTGACCTGAATACAAAATTAAAAAAGGCAGAAGCCAAGGTAGGAAGAGCCTTCTTTGAAAAATATAGTTCCATGCTTGCCCCTGCGCGGGAATTTTTGAATGAATTTGATTCGCTTGTCAGTGATGTGGATAACGTACGTGTTGATGAATGGTCCCGTGAGCATGGGAAGCCTATTGTCGCGGCTTCCGCCTTGCCGCCGGTGATGGTTATCGATAATGCCAAAAACAAGGCTGAAGCGGCCTCTTTAGCTTTATATACTTATGAAGTTGAAGTGTTCTCCAATGATGTTAAAGAAAATGTCATAGGACGCGTGACACATGCACAGCAGCAAGGTTATGGTTTGTTGGGAATGTCGTTTAGCTTTATGCAAGGCGACAGGATCGACGATCAGAAATCGCTTAATAGATATTACGCCGCCCATGCCAAGAACCTTAAGCGTGCAGCTTATTTTAAAGAAATGGCCCTTAATAAGGGTCACCGATATACTGAAATTTATAATCGATACCTCCCGGATAATCTATTCGAACA
>CAZFON010000159.1:0-4822 GCA_964520185.1 uncultured Planctomycetales bacterium
TTCCATTCCCGAAGATAGTTTGCCGCAGGTGTTGGTCAAATACCATGCTGATCAGAAATTACAGGTAGAGGCCTACGACCGCGCGGAGATCAAGAAATTAGCGACGGGCAGTTTGCTTGCGGTGGACAGCCAGATCGACCAGACCACAGGCATGGTCAAATTAAAGGCGGTTTTTGACAATAAGGATTACGCCCTTTTTCCCAATCAATTCGTCAATATCCATCTTTTGCTCGACGTTGAGAAAGGGGCGTTGATCATCCCTGTGGCCGCGGTCCAGCAAGGCCCGGATGGGAACTTTGTTTTTGTTGTTAAGCCGGATAAGACCGTGACCGTGCGTGATGTTACGCTGGGGGCGACCCAAGATGACTCTGTCGCCATTGAACATGGCCTTTCGGCGGGGGATGTGGTTGTGGTCGAAGGCGCTGATAAATTAAAAGAAGGCAGCAAGGTCGCCCTTTCTGCGACTTACAAACGTAAAACTCCTGCCCCGGCAACATCATCCGGAGAGTCCCCATGAATCCCTCCCGCATATTTATTATGCGGCCCGTGGCAACTGTATTATTGATGGTGGCCATCCTCCTGGCCGGCGGGGTGGCTTTCTTTCAACTTCCCATCTCGGCTTTACCGCAGGTTGATTATCCTGTCATTCAAGTCGTTACCTTTTATCCCGGGGCCAGTCCTGATGTCATGGCGACAAGCATCACGGCGCCCCTGGAACGCCAGTTCGGCCAAATGCCCGGCCTTAATCAGATGCGTTCAACTTCCTCCGGCGGAAGTTCGGTGATCACGCTCCAATTCAGTTTGGACCTGAATATTGACATCGCTGAACAGGAGGTGCAGGCAGCCATCAATGCGGCCACCAATTTATTACCCGCAGATCTGCCCAATCCCCCGGTTTACAGCAAGGTCAACCCGGCTGATACGCCCATATTGACATTGGCATTGACCTCAAAGATCATGCCTCTGCCTCAAGTCGAAGATCTGGCGGATACGCGCGTGGCCCAGAAAATTTCCCAAGTATCAGGCGTGGGCCTTGTCAGCATCAGCGGCGGGCAGCGTCCGGCGGTGCGCGTCCAGGCCAATCCCACGGCATTGGCCTCCTATGGGATGACGGTGGAAGATCTACGCACGGCTATCAGTGCCGCCAATGTCAACCAGGCCAAAGGAAGTTTTGACGGCTCACGGCAGTCGTCCATCATTAATGCCAACGACCAGCTTAAATCGAGCCAGGACTACCGCCATTTGGTAGTGGCTTACCAGAAGGGTAACCCGGTATTCCTTTCCAACGTAGCCCGTGTCATCGATGATGTTGAAAATTTCAAGCAAGCAGCGTGGACGGACAAGAGCCCCGCGGTGATCATTAACATTCAGCGCCAGCCCGGGGTCAATGTCATCCAGGTCGTCAACAGGATCAAGAGGATGTTACCGCAACTGAAGGCTTCCCTGCCGGCCTCGGTACAGGTTTCCGTGCTGACCGACAGGACCACGACCATCCGGGCGTCAGTGGCTGATGTGGAATTTGAACTGACGTTGGCGGTGGCGCTGGTGGTGATGGTCATCTTCCTGTTCTTACGCACGTTCTCCGGTACCATCATTCCCAGTATCGCGGTGCCTGTATCGCTCATAGGCACCTTTGGCATCATGTACCTGTTGGGCTTCAGCCTCAATAATCTCTCCTTGATGGCCCTGACCATTGCGACCGGTTTTGTGGTGGATGATGCCATTGTCATGATCGAAAACATTTCGCGTTATATCGAACAGGGTGAAGAACCCCTTCAGGCCGCCCTCAAAGGTTCGCAACAAGTGGCTTTTACCATTATGTCGTTAAGTATTTCCCTGATAGCGGTGCTGATCCCGCTCCTGTTCATGGGGGATGTGGTGGGCCGTTTGTTCAGGGAGTTTGCAGTGACCCTCGGCGTGACCATTATCATTTCCGCCATCGTGTCCCTGACATTGACGCCCATGATGTGCGCGAGGCTGCTCAAGTATGTCCCGCCGGAAAAACAGGGCAGGCTTTATCACAGGTCCGAAGAGATCTTTAAGCGTACCATCAAGAATTACGGCGCGTCCCTGCAATGGGTATTGAAACATCAAAGCCTCACCTTGTTGGTGGCCCTGGCAACACTTGTCTTCACTGTGGTCTTATATATTTTCATTCCCAAAGGTTTTTTCCCCATCCAGGACACCGGGATCATCCAAGGCATTAGCGAGGCCCCGCAATCGATCTCCTTTGTGGCCATGGCCAAACGGCAGGAATCGTTGGCGGCGTTGATCCTCAAAGACCCTGCCGTGGACAACCTTTCATCCTTTATAGGAGTTGACGGTACCAATACGACGCTCAACAGCGGGCGGATCCTCATTAATCTTAAACCCATCGAAGAACGCAAGATTTCCGCCAGGGACATCATCCTTCGCCTGCAAAAAGAACTGGCGGATGTCAAGGGCATCACCTTATATATGCAGCCGGTGCAGGATTTGACCGTCGATGACACGGTCAGCCGCACCCAATACCAGTACACCCTGGAGGACCCCAATGGCGATGAGCTCAATGCATGGGCCCCCCGGTTGGTTGATGCCTTGAACGCCCTGCCGCAACTGCGGGATGTCAGCAGCGACGAGCAGGCCCAGGCTTCAGAGGCGACCCTGAACATCGACCGGGCCACGGCCTCCCGGCTGGGGGTCACTCCGTCGGTGATAGATAACACGCTTTACAGCGCTTATGGCCAGCGTATCGTCTCGACGATATTCACCCAGCTTAATCAATACCGTGTCATCCTGGAGGTGTCGCCTGATTTCAGGAAGGACCCCAAAAATTTGCATAATCTGTATGTGCGAGGAGCCAACAGCGCGCAGATCCCCCTTGATGTTTTTGCCACCTTAAAGGAAACCAAAGGCCCGTTGATCATAAGCCACCTGGGTCAATTCCCGGCGGTGACATTGTCATTCAATCTGACGCCGGGGGTATCATTGGGAGAGGCCCTGAAAGCCATCCAGTCGACTACGAAGAAGATGGGACTGCCCGCCAGCATCAGCGGCCAGTTTCAGGGTACGGCACAGGCCTTTCAATCTTCTTTAGGCAATGAACCCCTGTTGATCCTGGCCGCCCTGATCACGGTTTATATTGTGTTGGGTGTTTTGTATGAAAGCTACATTCATCCCATCACGATCCTGTCGACCCTGCCGTCGGCCGGTGTGGGCGCCATCTTATCCTTGTTATTATTCCGCACGGATTTTAGCGTCATTGCCCTGATCGGCATCATCCTTTTGATAGGCATCGTCAAGAAGAACGGCATCATGATGGTTGACTTTGCCCTGGATGCTGAACGCAAGGAAGGCAAAGGGCCGCAAGAGGCGATCTATCAGGCCTGCCTGTTAAGGTTCCGTCCCATCATGATGACCACCATGTCAGCCATCCTGGGAGCGGTGCCCTTGGCCTTGGGTGGAGGCATGGGAGCTGAACTCAGGCAGCCCTTGGGCATTACCATCATCGGCGGTCTCATTTTCAGCCAGGTGCTTACTCTTTATACAACGCCCGTCATTTACTTATGGTTTGACCGTGTCGGCAAACGTTTTGGTTTGAGGACTTCGAAATGAGCCTCTCAACGCCCTTTATCAAAAGGCCCATTGCCACCACTTTACTGACGGCAGGTATTGTCCTGGCAGGCTTGATAGCCATTAAGGCATTGCCGGTATCTCCCTTGCCGCAGATCGAATTTCCCACCATCAATGTCTCAGCCTCCTTACCGGGGGCCAGTCCCGAGACCATGGCTTCATCGGTCGCGGCCCCTTTGGAGCGCCAGCTGGCCCATATTGCGGGGGTCACGGAAATGACTTCGAACAGCGGACTTGGCTCAACGTCCATCACGTTACAATTTGATTTAAGCCGCGATATCAACGGTGCTGCGCGCGATGTCCAGGCGGCCATCAACGCGGCCCAGGATTATCTACCGTCAGACCTTCCGATCCACCCCAGGTGGCGCAAGTTTAACCCGTCGGAAGCCCCGATCCTTATTTTGTCCCTGACATCCGATAGCATGACCAAAGCGGCCATCTATGACGTGGCAGACACCATCCTGGCGCAAAAACTTTCCCAGGTCGACGGCATAGGACAGGTCAGCATCGGCGGGGGCGCTTCAAGGGCCGTCAGGGTGGAACTGAACCCTACAGCCCTGAACAAATACGGGATAGGTCTCGACGTGGTCCGCAATGCCATCAGCACCACGAATGCAGACCGTCCCAAAGGACAGCTTTCAGATGAGCGCAAGACCTGGAATGTCCAGGCCAATGACCAGCTTTTTGTGGCTAAAGATTACCGGCCCTTGATCGTGGCCTATTCGAAAGGAAATCCGGTACGCCTGTCCGACATCGCCGATGTAAAGGATTCGGTGGCCGATGTCCGTAACGCGGCCCTGATCAACGGCAAGCAGGGGATCCCCGTTTTTTTGTTCCGCCAGCCGGGTGCCAATATCATCAAGACCGTTGATGCCGTCCGCCAATTGCTTCCCCAGCTGCGTGCGTCCATTTCCCCGGCCATCAACCTGTCGGTGATCAATGACCGGTCCCCGTCGATCCGTGCTTCCATGCAGGAAGCCCAACGGACAGTGGTGATCGCGGGTGTACTGGTGATCCTGGTTGTATTTGCTTTTTTGCGCAATGTCCGGGCGACCCTTATTCCCGGCATTGTGGTTCCGGTCTCGATCATCGGCACTTTCGGGGTCATGTATCTTTTGCATTTCAGCCTGGACAATCTTTCCCTCATGGCCCTGACCGTCGCCACCGGCTTTGTGGTCGATGATGCGATCGTCGTCGTAGAGAACATCAC
>CAZFON010000160.1:0-4728 GCA_964520185.1 uncultured Planctomycetales bacterium
CGCGCGTACCCATGGCCATCGCCAGGATTTGACAACCGTTAAAATTGCAAAAATTACTGCTTAATCATTTTTTATAAAAAAGGTGACAGGTACATTTTTCTAATATATTTAGTTAGGAAAATGTACCTGTCACCTTTTTTTTAATCCTATGGCATTTGTCGATCATGCACGCATAGAGGTCCAGGCCGGCAACGGCGGTAAAGGCTGTGAAAGCCATTACCAGGACAAGTACACCCGTTATCCCATTCCCAACGGCGGGGACGGCGGCCGCGGGGGGAACATTGTCTTTGAGGCGGACCGCAATTTGCATACCCTTTTGGATTACCGTTTCAGGCAGCATTATCTGGCCCCGAGCGGCGGACATGCCAGCAGTAACAATAAGACCGGCAAAAGGGGAGAGGATTGCATTTTGCGCGTTCCGGTGGGAACGATATTGTGGGACCATGATAATGATCTGTTGATCCGTGACCTGGTTGCCCATGGCGACAGCGTCATTGTGGTGCGCGGCGGCGAAGGCGGCCACGGCAATAATCATAACCGTACGGTCACACCGCCTCATGCCGGCGAGAAACGTACCATCCGCCTGGAATTAAAGATCATCGCCGATGTAGGACTGGTCGGTTTTCCCAATGCAGGCAAATCAACGCTTATCTGTGCTGTTTCCAAGGTCAAGTCCAAGATCGCCAGTTATCCTTTTACCACCAAGGCCCCGATCTTGGGCATTGTCAAAGATGAGGACGATGAAACCAAAAATTTTGTGATGGCTGATCTTCCGGGCTTGATCGAAGGGGCCCATGAAGGCAAGGGCCTGGGACACCAGTTCCTGAAGCATGTGGAGCGTACCAAGATCATTGTGCACGTCATTGATATGTCCGCAAGTGAAGGCCGGGACCCGGTGGAAGATTATTATAAGATCTGTGAAGAGCTGGACCTGTATAGTGAAGAGCTGATGCAAAAGCACCGCATCCTGGTGGCCAATAAAATGGACCTTCCTGAATCCAAAAAGAATTTGACCCGCTTCAAACGTAATGTCACCAAAGACATTATTTCTGTTTCTGCCCTGGAAAAAGAAGGATTAGATAAACTCTTGAAAAGTATACGGTTATTGTTGTAAAATAAAACAATAATCATGTTCATACCCGGCCCGAATGATGTGTTGATGTCGAAAATACTCAGCATTGCGGTGCCTGCTATTGTTATTTTTTTTGTGGGCAGCATTTTTTGGGGAGTTGAGCAGGAATACAGGAAGGTGATAGCAACTTTTAACGCCTCTGAGATCCTGTATTTGGAAAAAATGGCTTCAGGGGCGCCATGGCGCATCAGGTTCCCTTTTTACGCGACCGTGAATAATTGCCTGGTCACCGTGTTTTTGAATGACAGGATCATGATCAGGCTTCCCGGGATCGTAACGATAGGCAACCCCTTTTTAGCCAAGGTCAGCCAGGACATTTTGTATTCGCAGATCACGAGTTGCGAGGTAAAGAAGATATTCTGGAGAAGCCTTTTTATCCTGAGATCAAACAAGCCGGACAAGGAAGAGTATTACTCTCTTTTCCTGAGGAATCCCGCCAAAGCTCTGGAGATCTTTAAGGCCAAAGGAATTTTGATAAATGACGATCGTTGAATTAACCATCTAAACCAAGTAAACCGGTTTCAAGGGGGTTATGCCAGCAACAAAGTCATTCATTGATCAGTTCCGGTGGATAACCAGCGAAGACAAGACCCACCAGTATTGTGTTTGCGAGTCCCATAACCGCTCGGAATTTGAGAACCTGGTTATTGAGATCCATAAGCACGGCTACATCGTGAAGCTGCTTGGCGAAGAATACATTTGTTATGATATTGGCAAGTATTTGTATTGGTCCTTGTGGGATGAAGTAGACAGGGTCGACCGTATCAACCGCATGCCGAAGTAACACCCGCCTTAAGAATAAATATCAAGCAAAAAAATAGGGGATATTGTATAATTAACGTTTATTATCCCAAAGAGAATGACTAACGCGTTTAAGGAGAACCTATGAATGAAACCATGGCCACCACAACATTTACGTTAGATGGCTATAAAATAGTTAAAACTTTAGGTCTTGTCCGCGGTATTTTGGTCCGCTCCCGTTCCATCTTTGGCAGTATTGGTGCCAGTTTACAGACCATTTTGGGCGGGAACATCTCTTTGCTTTCAGACCTATGCGAGAAGACCAGGAAAGAAGCCTATGATATGATGCTGCAGCATGCGGCAGATCAAGGGGCCAATGCCGTGGTAGGCGTTCGCTATGAATCAACGGAAGTGATGGAAGGCGTCACCGAAGTTTTGTGCTATGGAACGGCTGTAGTCGTTGAACCTGTTAAATAACTACTAAGGAGGGGGCGTATGTGTCCGATCACACATTTTAGCTTTTTAGCATTGGGAACAGCAGTCATTGCCAGTTTTGTTTTTGGCTTTTTATGGTACGGGCCGTTGTTCGGCAAAACCTGGGCGCAATTGATGGGTAAGAAACCGGATGAGTGCAAGGGCAAGCCCCATACCTCGGCGTTGATATTGACCTTTCTGGGCACTTTTTTTACGACCTTTGCCCTGGCTTATCTGATGCATCATACTCAGATCAATTGTCCCTATGGCGTGGGCACCTGGGTCTGGCTTGGGTTTTATGTGCCGGTCTTATTCAGCACGGTTGCCTGGGAGCGCCGGCCCTGGAGCCTCTTTGCTCTGAACGCGGTTTTTTATTTCCTGAATTTGCAGTTGATAGCGGCGGTTTTGACATTCGTACGTTAAATGAAGAATAAAGGTTCCCTAAGTTTAGTCGGACTGCTCTTGATGATAGCGATCATCAGCATCGCGGCATATTTTATGTTTAAGCAGTACCTGGGAAAACCGACAGGGATGGACCAAAATACGCAAGAGATGGCCAATCAAGCGGGCATTGATACCACAAGCCAGGCAAGTATTTTGAGTAGCGTTAAATCGACGATCAATAGAGTGAACGAAGCGCAGCAAGGGCAGGATCAGCAGTACGCAAATGCGTTAGGGCAATAAAGTCAATGTGTGTCGGTATTTTTCACTTCTGGGCTATCTGACACATATAGGCGGAGGTTAAGATGAAAAAGTACGAAATACGTGCTTGGTTAATAATAAGAATTTTAATCTTTAGTATGTTTATAGGTCTAAATAATAAGGTCGCTATCGCAAATGATTCAAGAGAATTCCTTAGACAAGGGAATTCTTATGCGGATAAAGGTGATTACGATAAAGCCATTATTCAATATACCAAGGCAGTAGAAATGAATGATTATTATTCAATTTGGGCTATAAATAATCGAGGTTGGTTATATAGATATATGGGGAAATTGGATAAAGCTTTAATCGATATGAATAAAGCAATAGAACTTAATTCCCAAGATCCTGCTTATTGTTTACATAGAGGATATATTTATTTAGATATGGGCAATGTGGACAAAGCTTTTGCAGATTTTAATATGACAGTAAAGTTAGATCCGAAAAATAGCAATGGTCATTTTGGTCTTAAATTAATATATGATCTTAAAGGAGATAAGGAAAATTCTGTTTTAGAATTTAATAAAGTAAAAGAATTAAATAAGAATTTTGCTGATGAATTAGCTAAAGGTGCGCATAAATTCCAAATGGCTAAAAGAGAAGAACAAATGAAGAAGGATTTAGGATATGCAGCTGAATTTAATTCAAGTAATATATTAACTGAGATGCATTGATTAATTGCAAGACAAGTCCGAGCCAGGACCCGATGATCAGGATAAAATAATATGACACGCACATTTCAGAGACCGATCAAACGCATTGTAGTCAAGCTTGGCACGAGTCAGATCGCGGATTCCAAGATGCAGCCTAAGACCGCGGAATTGATTTCCTTAGGGCTTCAGATCAAGGAATTGCGCAATAAGGGCATTGAGGTCGTACTGGTTTCGTCCGGCGCTATTGCCTTGGGCATGGGCGAGCTTGGCGAAACCAAGCGCTCTACGGATCTGGCCCAATTGCAGGCGCGCGCGGCCATTGGCCAGGCCTCATTGATGCGCCTATACAGCCAATTTCTTGGACAGGTGGGCCTTAAGTGCGGACAGGTGCTTTTGACCTGGGACGATTTTGATGACCGCGCCCGCTTTTTAAACGCACGCCGTACCTTGGAAGCTATATTAAAGGAAGGTGTTGTGCCCATCATCAATGAGAACGATACAACATCCACCGAAGAGATCAAATTCGGTGACAATGACAAGTTATCGGCTTTGGTCGCAAGCCTATTGCACGCTGAATTGCTCATCATCCTTTCTGATGTGGAAGGCGTTTATGACAGCAATAAAAAGGTATACCAGGAAATAAAAGAAATTACCGCAGAGATCGACGCTATTGCCGGCGGTACTAAAAATGTAAATATGTCCCGCGGCGGGATGAAGGCCAAGATCGAAGCGGTGAAGATCGCTACCCAGGCGCGTATTTCGTGCATCATCACAGCCGGGAATATCAAGGATGTGCTGGTGGATCTGGTTGCAGGCAAAAAGATAGGCACGTACTTTATAGAGAAGAACGCAAAATTATTAGATGGGGATTCGGAACATGAGTTTATCCGCTCACATTTTAAAAATAGCAAAAGCAGCTAAAAAAGCCTCTTTCCAAATGGCTTTGATCGGCGCTCAAAAAAAGAACCGCGCGCTGATAGCCATGGCCCATGCCTTGGAAGCCCAACGATCCTATTTAATTAGGGA
>CAZFON010000161.1:0-4728 GCA_964520185.1 uncultured Planctomycetales bacterium
CGAGAAATTCGAAGAATATAAAAATAAACCGGGGACCTATGCCGTAGATACGAGGTTAAATATCTATAAATTTAAGATCTCCTCGGTTTTACCGCTTCGCCCCGGGCAAAAGGCTTTTGCAGGCAACAAGGAAATAGAGATATTTGATATTCTAAAAGAAGACCGAGGGTATTCGGTAGTCCTGGTTGAGCGTGAGGTGAACCTGCTGTTCGATAGAAAGAATGAAAAACCGTCTATATTCAATTTGACTTCCAATGGGGACTCTTTAGAGATGTACCTGTTGAGAAATCCTATACGCAATGAAGTCATTTTGCCGCAGACCAAAGAAGGTGATAAAGAATTCAGTGAAACAAGTGTGCAGGATACGTTTAATAAGGGATTAAGGTTAAAAATTTATGCCAGACAATATAGCTATAATATTGCCCAAGCCGGTGTCGGCAAGGACTGGTTAAAAGACGCCCAATTGGTCCGTGTAGGTATTAGGCGGGTAGGGTCCATCCCTTATGATATCCGGATCAAGGGTTTTACCATTCCTGAAAAGACGACGGATGCCAAACCGGAAGAACATTACTCCGCGGTCGAGAACATGAATAATCAACAAAGGAATATGATCATGGAAAGGACAAAATGATGAATAAACCGCTCTGGATAACGATCGTCGGCATTATATTGATCGTGATGGGTTGCTTGGGGCTTATGGGGGCCTGGCAGACTTTTGGGATGCCCAGGATCGTAGCGCAACAAAAACAAATGCTTCCCTATATGCAGCAAAAGATGGAACAGCAAAAGGATTATACGCCGGAGGCGAAACAGCGGATGCAGCAAATGTATGAACGCATGATGACCACACCGGCATGGTTTGACAATTGGTGTTTGTTCACCGCTCCTATTGCTTTATTATTCTCGGCGCTTTTTATTTATTCCGGTATTAATCTGCTTTTATTAAGGAAGACAGCGGCCAACCTTATTTATTGGGTTTTGGGCGCGGACCTTGGATTTTTAGTGATACGCGGCCTCGTGGGACTGGTTTTTTTAGGCTGGATCGGAATATCCATGGTCACGATGGGGGTCCTGGCAGGGATCGCGGATATAATCTTGCTGGCCGTTGTTGCCAACGGGAACAAGCAGGCGTTTGAAAATAAATGAAGCTTGTTTGGGAGGGAAGAACGATGAAAAGGTTTTTTTTGTTCTTGATGCTTTTATTCAGTCCATTGGTTTTGATGCCAGCATATGCAGACACGGTCACCTTGCTCAACGGCAACACGGTGGAAGGCAAGATAACTGAAAGAACGGGTAAGTATATCAAGATCGAGACGGAAGGCATGGTCTTGACCTATTATTCGGATGAAATCAAGAATATTCATGAAAGCAATAAGCATGAAGAAGCCGCCAAGGAAGAAAATTTTAAACCAAAATTTAAAACCGGTAAATGGTCTATGACCACGACCACGCAGATGGAAGGCCTGCCGCCTGAAGCCGCTGAAGCGATGAATAATATCTCGCCTGAAAAAAAGCAGGAGATGATGGACAAAATGAAAGAGGGGATGAAAAAACAGGGCGGAGAGCTTCTGAGCCTTGACATGCAGGGAGCAACGACAACGATGACCGTGTGCATGACCAAACAGCCCTCAGGGTCCTTCAATTTGAATAATGCGATGTATAATACGCTTTGTCATGAGAGTCATGAAACGGAAGGGAATACGTATCATTTTATGAGTACTTGCAATATGGGCGCGGTGTCAGTGTCTTCCAGCGGGTCGATGACCTATAATAGCGACTCCATGGAAGGAGAGATAAAAATGCATACAGTTGCGATGAATCATACCATGAATTCAACAATAAATATGACGGGAAAATATTTGGGGCCCTGTTAGCACGCATTTGAAAATTTTAATGGCATTTTCGCTAATTTTTGATAAATTGATGGCCATAAACTTGATGTTTTTAAAGGAAATAACATGGTTAAAACAATAGGGATCACCTACGATCTAAAAACCGACTGGCAGGCTTCTGCCGACGATCCTGTTGACGCGGCGGCCGAGCTCGATGGTCATAAAACCGTAGAATGCCTTAAGGCGGCGCTGGAATCAACCGGATATAAGGTTGATCTGATCGGCGGCGCCCGTTCTTTGCTTGATCGCATCCATAAGGGGAAGCTGAAGGTAGATATGGTTCTTAATATTTCCGAAGGCTTCAGGGGACGCAACCGCGAAAGCCAGGTGCCTGCTATTTTGGACCTTTATCAGATCCCCTTTATCGGCTCCGATGCCCTCAGCTTAGGGGTAACCCTGGACAAGGTGGTGGCTAAAAAATGTTTTATTGCGGACGGCATTCCCACGGCACGTTATTTTAAGGCGACACCGGATGATAATTTAAATGAGCTTAACACCATCGGTTTCCCCTTATTTGTCAAGACCCTGCATGAGGGCACCTCTAAGGGGATCACCGAAAAATCCAAGGTGGAAAATTTCGAACAACTTAAGACCCAAGTGGAGCATATTTGGTATAATTATGGGCAGCCGGCCCTGGTGGAAGAATTCATCAAGGGAACCGAATTTACCGTCGGAGTCATCGGCAATGATCCGCCGGAGGCCATGCCCGTGGTCCAATACGCGATCTCAGGGAACACCGATCTGGGCAACGCCTTTTATTCCTATCATCATGTGGTTTCCCGGTCCGTGGAATATATTTGCCCGGCCCCCATTGATGATAAGCTGGCCTTGCGCCTGCAGGATCTGGCCGTGCGCGCCTACAGATCGGTCGATTGCCGTGATTTCGGACGTGTTGATTTCCGGGTGGATGAGAAGGGCAGGCCATATGTTCTGGAAATCAATCCCTTGCCGAATTTATGTCCTGATGATGTGTTTGTTCTTTTTGCCAAAGTCAAAGGAATGACGTATAATCAGGTTATTAATAGGATCGTGGATCAAGCCCGGATCCGGCTTGGATTATCGCTGGACAGGCAAGGGCTTAAACGAGAGGCGGCATTCAAAAAATGAGTCCTGTGACGGCCTTGAGCGAAGAAGAGACAGTTCTGCCCTCCAGCAGACCTAATATTCCCTTATCTCCCGCGGAGGAGCGTGTCATTCAACTTTTTCCCGGCGCTACGTTAAGCGATTGGGAAGACTGGCGCTGGCAGATCCGCAACCGCCTGCGTACTTTTGAACAGATCTCCAAGCTGATGAAGCTGACCCCTGCCGAGGAGCGCGGGGTCAAGGGTGCGGGGGACAAGTTGACCATGTCCATCCCTCCTTATTTTGCTTCCCTGATCGATGTCAAGGACCCGGGATGTCCTATCCGCCTGCAATCCGTGCCGCTGGACCATGAATTCAAGACCATGCCCGAAGAGATGCTTGACCCCTGCGGCGAAGAAAAAAGTTCCGAGGTGCACGGCCTGGTGCACCGTTATCCGGACCGCGTGCTTTTTTTGGTCAATGAGATGTGCGCCATGTATTGCCGCTATTGCACGCGTTCGCGCATGGTAGGTGATGGCAACCACACGCTCAACGCTTCCACCTATGACGCGGCGCTTAATTATATCCGCAAGCATACAGAGATCCGTGATGTGCTGATCTCCGGCGGCGATCCCTTGACCTTAGGCGACCGCATGCTGGAATATTTGATCTCTTCGGTCAAGGCCATCCCGCACGTGGAATTTGTCCGTATCGGCACCCGCATCCCGGTGACCCTGCCCCAACGCATCACACCGGAATTGATCGCCATGTTCAAGAAATATTCACCGTTATGGATGAGCGTGCATTTCAATCATGCGCTGGAAGTCACGCCCAGGGTGAAATATGCCTGCAATATGATCGCTGATGCCGGCATACCCATGGGCAGTCAGACCGTGCTCTTGCGCGGCGTCAATGATTCGCCCGAAGTCATGAAAAAACTTTTCCACGAGCTTTTGAAGATCCGGGTAAGGCCGTACTACATTTACCAGTGCGACCCTATTATCGGCTCCGGGCATTTCCGCACGAGCGTTGAGACAGGTATCAACATCATTCAGAATTTACGCGGCCATACCACCGGCTATGCCGTGCCGACCTATGTGATCGACGGCCCTGGCGGCGGCGGTAAGATCCCCCTTAGTCCTGATTATATTGTTTCCAGAAGCAACGGCCGTACCGTGTTGCGTAATTTTAAGGGCGAGTTGTACACCTACGTAGATCCGACCTATTAGGCTCCATTAAGCTTACGTAAAGCTTAAGTGTTTGACAATTTTCCCGCATGCCCCTATAATACAACACTTCAAAGACATTAAACCTTTTAAATGAGAACAAGGAGTGAGTTAACGTAATGTTAGAAGTTAAGGTCAATGACAAGAACAGTTTTGAAAAAGCAATGCGCCTTTTCAAGAAACAGTGCCAGAAAGACGGCTTTTTAGTTGAGCTAAAAGAACGCCGTTTTTATTGCAAGCCTTCCGAACGCAAACGCAAAAAAGGCAAGAGATAGACCTTTCCCGCAATGATCAAAGTCAAGCGCGCGTTAATTTCCGTTTCAGATAAGACAGGTTTGGTGGAATTCGCCCAGGGCCTGCAGAAACTGGGGGTGGAGATCATTTCCACCGGTGGCACCGCGGAACTTTTGCGATCTGCCAAGATCAAGGTCCAGGAAGTCTCCGAATATACGGGTTTTCCTGAAATGCTCGACGGCCGTGTCAAGACCCTGCACCCTAAGATCCACGGCGGCCTTTTGGCCGTGCGCGATAATGCCGAGCACATGAAG
>CAZFON010000162.1:0-4706 GCA_964520185.1 uncultured Planctomycetales bacterium
AGACCTGGTCTTCAAGAAAATGGACCAGTTCAATCCGGTCTATATCATGGCTGATTCCGGCGCCCGTGGTTCCAAGTTACAGATCCGCCAGCTTTCGGGTATGCGCGGCCTTATGGCCAAGCCCTCGGGCGAGATCATCGAGAGCCCTATCACCGCTTCCTTCCGTGAAGGCTTGACGGTGTTGGAATATTTCATTTCGACCCATGGTGCGCGTAAAGGTCTGGCTGATACCGCGCTCAAGACCGCCGACGCCGGGTATTTGACCCGCCGCTTGGTGGATGTGGCCCAGGAAATGGTCGTTAACATGGTCGATTGCGGCACCGTCAACGGCATTACGGTCTCTGCCATCACCGAAGGTGATGAGCTGGTGGTTTCTCTCAAGGAGCGTATTGTCGGCAGGGTCGCCCTGGATAATATCCTGGACGTAGTCACTGACCAGCAGGTGGTGTCCTCAGGTGAGGAGATCACTGAAGAAAAAGCTGATCTGATAGAACAATTAGGTATTGAGAAGGTCCGTATCCGCTCCGTGTTGACCTGCGAGGCAGGCATCGGTGTCTGCGTTAAATGCTATGGCCGTAACTTAGGCACGCATCGCATCGTTGAGATAGGTGAGGCGGTCGGTACCATCGCCGCTCAAAGCATCGGCGAGCCTGGAACCCAGCTCACCATGCGTACTTTCCACATCGGCGGTACAGCTTCCCGTACCATTGAGCAATCTTTTATTAAGGTCAAGCAGGATGGTGCGCTTAAATACCATTCCCTGCGCGTGGTTGCCCGCGGCAAGGAATTCATCGTCCTTAACCGTAACGGCTCCATCAGCATCAACAACGAATACGGCCGCGAGTTTGAGCGTCATCTGTTACCGCAAGGTACCGCCTTGGCTTATGCCGACGGCGCCATGGTGACCAAGGGCACGATCGTAGCCACCTGGGACCCGTATACAATCCCCATCATTACCGAGGCCCAGGGTAAGGTTTCCTTCGAAGACCTGCTTGAAGGGCTCACTTACCAGCGCGAAGAAAATCCCGTCACCGGGATCGTCGAGCGCGTGGTCGTTGAACATAAACAGGAATATCATCCGCAGATCATCATCACCGACACCAAGGGCGAGATCGTGGGCATCTATTCGATCCCGACAGGCGCCCACATCCTGGTCAATGACAAGGATACGATCGCAGCCGGTGAGCTGATCGCCAAGATCCCGCGCGGCGCATCCAAGACGCGCGACATCACCGGCGGTTTGCCCCGCGTGGCCGAGCTTTTCGAAGCCCGCCGTCCCAAAGATCCGGCCGTTATCGCCGAGATCGACGGTATTTGCGAATTCGGTGAAGACAAGAAGGGTCTGCGTACCATTGTTGTCAAGAACGTGGCCACCAACACCTCCAAAGACTACACCATTCCCCACGGCAAGCACCCCAATGTGTACAAGGGTGATCATGTGTTTGCCGGTCAGCAGTTGACCGACGGGCCGGTGGTTCCGCAGGACATCCTGCGCGTCTGCGGGGACAAGGCCTTGCAGGAATATTTGCTTAACGAGGTCCAGGAAGTTTACCGTCTTCAGGGTGTGCGCATCAACGACAAGCACATCGAGATCATCATCGCCCAGATGCTCAAGAAAGTGCGCATCGACGATGCCGGCGACACTGATTTTCTGGTTGGAGACCAGGTCGACCGTGTGATCTTCAAAAAGGCCAACGAAGCGATCTTAAAGAAAAAAGGTAAGCCGGCCCAGGCGACCCCGCTCTTATTGGGGATCACCAAGGTCTCTTTGACGACGGAGAGCTTTATTTCCGCGGCCAGCTTCCAGGAAACAACAAGGGTCTTGACAGAGGCAGCGGCATCTGGTAAAGTTGACCTCTTGCGCGGGCTCAAAGAGAACGTCATTGTCGGGCATTTGATACCGGCAGGGACGGGAATGAAAGAATATAATCAAGTAGAAATGGTAAAATATGCCGACGATATCACAGTTAATCAGACACCGCAGACAGCTGAAAATCAAGCGCAGTAAGTCTCCGGCGCTTACCTCATGTCCTCAACGGCGCGGGGTATGTTTGCAGGTCAAGACCATGACGCCCAAGAAGCCCAATTCGGCATTGCGCAAGATCGCGCGTGTACGCTTGTCGAACAAGGTTGAAGTCACCTCGTATATACCGGGTGAAGGGCATAACCTGCAGGAGCACTCGATCGTGCTGGTGCGCGGTGGACGTGTCAAGGACCTGCCGGGTGTGCGTTATCACATCGTTCGTGGTACACTTGATACTTCGGGTGTAGCTGACCGTAAGAAATCCCGCTCTAAATATGGAGCTAAGAGAGCTAAAGGTAAATAGAACACATGAGAAGAAGAAGAGCAGAAAAAAGAAAAATCATTGGTGACCCTAAATTCAACAGCGACCTGGTCTCGCGTTTCATCTCTATCCTGATGGTAGATGGCAAGAAGACCATTGCTGAAAATATCATTTATAACGCCCTGGAAATTTTGAAAGAAAAGACCCAGGAAGAGACTTCTGTTAAAGCGTTGACCAAGGCCGTTGACAATGTACGTCCGCGCCTGGAAGTCAAGAGCCGCCGTGTGGGCGGTGCGACCTATCAGGTGCCGACCGATGTGACGCCGGCCCGCGGTGTATCGTTGGCCATGCGCTGGATCAGGGATTATGCCCGCAACAAAAAGGGCAAACCTATGGAAGTAAAGCTCGCCGAAGAACTCGTATCTGCATACAAGTCCGAAGGCCCTGCCATAAAGAAGCGTGACGAAACCCACAAGATGGCTGAAGCCAACCGTGCTTTCGCCCACCTCAGGTGGTAATTCCCTATGGCATCCGCTACTTCAAATCAAGTTCCGTTGCATATGTTCCGTAATATCGGCATCATCGCCCATATCGACGCGGGTAAGACCACGACGACCGAGCGCATTTTGTATTATACCGGCGAGATCCATAAGATGGGTGATATCGATGACGGTAACACCACCATGGACTGGATGCCCCAGGAGCAGGAGCGCGGCATCACCATCACCTCAGCGGCCATCACCTCTTTTTGGCGTGATCATCGCATCAATATCATCGATACTCCGGGCCACGTGGATTTCACCATCGAGGTCGAGCGTTCCTTAAAAGTGCTGGACGGGGCAGTGATCGTTCTATGCGCCTGTTCCGGTGTTCAGCCGCAGACCGAGACCGTTTATCGCCAGGCTGATAAATATCATGTCCCGCGCATTGCCTTCATCAATAAGATCGACCGTTTAGGCGCTGATTTTGACCGCGTTATCGGTGAGATGCATGACCGTTTTGGCGCTAACGCCGCGGGCGTCGTTTACAATGACGGGGCAGAGGATAATTTTAAGGGCCTGGTTGATGTTATCAACGAACAATATATCAAATACAAGGACGCGGACGGTATGGAATTTGACCGCCTGCCCTTACCTGAAGAATTTAAAGAAAAGACGGCCAAATACCGTCATATATTAGTGGAACGTCTGGCTGAAGTTGATGATGAGATCGCGGACCTGTATCTGAACGGCAAGGACCCCAGCAAAGATCAGTTGATGAAGGCCATCCGCCGTTCTGTTATTGCCTGTAAATTTGTACCGGTTTTGACCGGCGCCTCCAAAAGAAACAGGGGCGTACAAATGCTCCTGGATGCCATTGTTGATTACCTGCCGTCACCTTTAGATATTCCCCCCAAGCGCGGTTATAACCCGGATAATAAAGAAGAGGTCATCATCCGCAAAGCGGACGATAACGAATCTCCCATGGCGCTGGTATTTAAGATCGCCTCGGATAAATATGTTGGTAAGATCTTTTTCACGCGCATTTATTCCGGACGGTTTTTACCCGGACAGACCTATTTGAATTCTTCCAACGGCAAAGAGGAAAAAATTTCCAAGCTGGTCGTCATGCATTCCAACAAGCAGGAAATCGTCACCTCTGCTTCCACCGGCGAGATCGTGGCTTTTGTAGGGCTTAAAGAAAGCAAATCCGGGGACACCCTGTGCTCACCAGACAAGCCTGTTGTCATGGAAGGCTTAAAGCCTCCTGAAGCCGTTGTGTCGCTGGCCATTGAACCCAAGACCAAGGCCGACCAGGACAAGATGGGCATGGTCTTGCGTAAATTTTTGGATGAAGACCCGTCCCTGCGCGTCAAATTTGATCATGAAACATCCCAGACGATCATTTCCGGGATGGGTGAGTTGCACCTTGAAATCATTGTCGACCGCATGAAGCGTGAGAACAGCCTCGATTGCAATGTCGGCCGTCCTGAGGTTGCTTACAAGGAAGCCATTACTAAAAAAGTCAATAACGTCGTCGGTAAATATATCCAGCAGAGCGGTGGCCGCGGTAAATACGGACATGTGGTCATTGATGTTGAACCCGGTGAACCGGGTACAGGATTTGTGTTCGTGGACAAGATCAAGGGCGGTTCCATCCCCCGGGAATTCATTAAGCCATGCAAAGAGGGCATCGAGATCGGCGCCCAAAATGGAGTGCTGGCCGGATATCCCGTGACGGACTTTGTTGCCACCCTGGTTGACGGTTCTTACCATGATGTAGACTCTGATGAAATTTCCTTCCAATTAGCGGCAAAGTATGCTATAAAGGATGCTTTCCGTAAGGCCGGTTCTGTATTCATGGAACCGATCATGAAGTTGGAAATTGAAGTTTCAGATGATCATTGGGGCAACGTGACCGGTGATTTGATGAAACGCAGGG
>CAZFON010000163.1:0-4659 GCA_964520185.1 uncultured Planctomycetales bacterium
CAGTTTCTTCTGGAGACTTTTAGGGTTGAAATCTTCCGTTGATATCAAGGCTTTCATGGCCCCGGACATGCGCAAATGGCGGGTCAGGGCGCGCGTATCCACGCCTTCAATGGCAATGATCTTATTATCGTTCAAATATTCAGTTAAGCTTTTCTTGGCGCGCCAATTGGAAGGACGGCGGCAGAATTCTTTGACAACGAAACCTTTGACATGGACATTATCCGACTCAATGTCCTCATCATTAACGCCGTAATTACCGATCAAAGGATAGGTCATCACAACGATCTGGCCGGTGTATGAGGGGTCGGTGAGTATTTCCTGGTAACCGGTCATGGCGGTATTAAAGACAGCTTCGCCTGCGGTTTCCCCGGTCTCTTTTAATGTCCGGCCACGGAAACTTGTACCGTCCTCAAGATATAGTATTGCTTCTTTCATGTCCTGCTTTTTTAGCTGAAAATATAGCGGAAATTCGTCGGCGGGAAGAATTACCTCCTGGCCTAAAACACTATAAAACAACTCCCCCTGGTTGTCAAGTGAGCATCCGATTTTGAAGACAGCTTTATTTCCTAAGGATGGTGTTGATCGAATTGATGAGTTCCTGGGGAGGCATGGTTTTCTGGATATAATCCCTGGCTCCGTAGGAAACATAATCGATCAGGTGTTTAGGCGTGTCAATGGAGGTGTAAAAAACCACAGGGACATTCTTGGTGGATGGGATCTTCTTGAACTTTTTACACAACTCTATCCCTGAAATGCCCGGAAGCAGGATATCCAGCAACAGCAGATCCAGCTTGTTTTTCTCAATGATCTGCATGGCCGTGGTGGCATCTTCTGCCAGAAGGATATTAAAATCATGCTTCGCCAAAAGCTTGGAGATCAAAGCCCTGTCCACAGGATTGTCGTCAATGAACAATATGGTCTTTTTATCTGCCATGCCGCCCGTTATTTGTATTATCTTTTGATAAGAGTATTAGGGGAACCGCCTAACATCTAAAATATACACTATTTCTTTTCGTGTTGCCAATTTAATTTGGCATACCCCACCTTTTCAAGCGCAAGTCCAATGGCCTTATTGAGCGCCACAAGCTCCCTGCCGTTCACCGGGTCAATATGGGATACGCGTAAGGCATGGTCGCCTAATAAGGGCGCCTCAAGTCCTTGATTTAATTTTTCCTGGGTATCCTGACAGGCTTTAGCCTGGCTGTCCTTGATGACCTTGCACGTCACCATCTCTGCTTGGCCGTATTTGTTTTTACGGGCCGCGAAACCAAAGAGCCTGCACAAGCCGGGACGGTAGGTATAGATGCTGCAGCGGCCATGGGTAGGGACTAACGGGTCCGGCTTATAAAAAATGCAGGCTCCTTTGGCATTCTTTAGCTGAATGGCTTCCAGGACACTTTCTGCATGGGACGGATCCTCCCACAAATGCACGGCTAATGGCAGGACTTCGGCCACCGTTGTCTCAATTTCGGGGTTTAAGCAGCATGCGCCGCAGCCGCTTTTGCACTTAAGGCCGGTTTGGGAAGCGAAACTTTGTGTCTGGCGGTCAATGTCTTCGAACAAAGCCATCATGTCCTTGACGGTCTTGCTCATCTCTTCGAAGTTCATAAATGTTTTTGAACTTCTTGTTCCAATTTGGGATCAAGGGGTTTTGTCCGGGAATCGAAGCGGGCGACCACCCGGCCTTGGCGGTCGACCAGGAATTTATTGAAGTTCCAGGTAATGTCCCCGTTAAATCCCGACGCTGTTGTTAAATAACTGTACAACGGCGCCATATCCTGGCCCTTCACGCTGATCTTGGAAAACAAGGGAAAGCTCACGTGGTATTTGAATTCACAAAACTTTTTGATCGAGGCATCATCCCCCGGCTCCTGATTCATAAAATTGTTCTCAGGGAAACCCAGGATCACAAAGCCTTTGTCCTTGTATCGCTCATACAATGTCTCCAAGCCTGCATACTGGGGGGTAAAACCGCAACGGCTTGCCGTATTGACGATCAACAGCACTTGGCCCTTGTAGTCGCTCAAGCTTTTCTGACTGCCGTCGATGGACTTGACCGTAAAATCATAAACACTTGTGGGGGCTCCTTGTATCTCTACCGCGGCCTGGACCCTGCGGCCGAAACCAAAAATACCCAATACCATTAAGCCAACGATTAATGGTTTCATACGCCCTCCTTATTAAATGTAGGCAACAACTTCTATCTCGACCAATGAATCTTTAGGAATACGCGCCACTTGAAGGGTGCTGCGTGCGGGTGCTGTCTCGCTTTTGAAATATTTGGCATACACCTCATTCATGCCCGCGAAATCATTTAGGTCCTGAAGGAAGACCGTGGCCTTGATGACCTTGTCCAGGGATGAACCTGCCTGGGTCAAAACCGCTATAAGATTTTGGATGACCTGCTCGGTCTGTTCCTTGATCCCGCCGGCTACCATATGGCCTTGTTGGTCCAGGGGAATTTGACCGGCGGTAAAAACCAGGTTCCCGATGGACACGGCTTGATTATACGGGCCCACAGGCAAAGATGCTTTTTCTGTTCTGATTATCTTCTTCATTACGGCTCCTTTCCTTGCATCGCCAACCGATGCAGCGCTATTCTAGGATAAAATCTCTTCCTTGGCAACCTCCAGGAACTGGCCGGGACCAAGGTCGCCCAGCTTCAATTTCCCGAAGGCAATGCGTTTAAGAGAAGTGACCTGCGAACCGACGGCTTCAAACATGCGGCGGATTTCCCGGTTTTTACCTTCACAGAGTTCGATGATCAAATGAGATTCTTTGTTGCTGGCTTTACGCAGGGTGATCGAGGATGATTTTAACAACTGTCCCTTGTCTTGTATGCCTCGCGATAACGTTTCAACCTGCTCCTCCGTGATCCTGCCGGTGACGCTGACCGCATAGATGCGCGGGATGGCGTTATGGGGATCCGTTAAAAGATCCGAAAGTCTGGTGTCTGTCGTCATCAGCAGCAACCCCGTGCTTGCCATATCAAGGCGTCCGACAGGATGAAGGTGTTGCAAGTGGGAAGGCAAGAGACTATAGATCGTTTTACGCCCCTTCTCGTCCGATCTGGTGGTAACAACTCCCCGCGGTTTATAAAGCATGATGGTGAGGGTGGCGGCGTGGACCGCTGGTTTGCCATCAACAGTGATACGGGTTTTCTCCGGGACCACTAAAAATAAGGGGTCTTTGACAATGCGGCCGTTGACGGCAATGCGGCCATCTTCAATACATTTCCTCGTCTGCGAACGGGACATGATGCCCAGTTTCGACAAAGCCCGCTCTAAAGCAACTTGACCCATAATCCCACCAGATAACTTTCCTTAAAACTATTGCTACCCCTGAAGTCCTCATCCTGACCGATGCGTTGAATGCTTTTGACCCGGCGGCCATTCAAGCCATGGGACAGGAAGCGTTCCAGGTCAGCATGGCTTATTTCACTATAATTGGTGCTTACCCATAGCCATCCGCCTGGATTTAAGACCGCTGCTGCCAGCGCCACGGCCTTAGGCAGATCGCGCCTGACCTGGAAGGACTTCCCTTCGTAACGCGCAAATGAAGGAGGATCAAGGATGACCACATCAAAGGCGTTTCCTTTTTTAAACGCCCTTTTAAGGAACGAAACAGCATCCGCCTTTATAAATTCCCCCGGGGCAATGGATAAACCATTGGACCGGTAATTATTTTCCCCGCGCTCCAGCATCTTGCGGCTGATATCGATGTTAACGACCTCTTTGGCAGCACCCATACGGGCATGGACACCGAAAGAACATGTGTACGCGAAGGCGTTGAGCACCTTTTTGTCTTTGCACGCTTGGCCCAAGATCCTGCGATTATGCCTCATGTCCAAAAAAAGTCCGCAATTAAGCCCATCATTGAGGTTAACTTCAAATTTGATGCCGTATTCTTCAACGATCGTCCGGGATTCATGGCCGGTCAGGACTTCGTGCTTGATATCAAGACCTTGCCGTGATTTAACGATCAGATATTCCACCGGCATCGCTGACTCAAGCAAGCGCCGGATTTCCGGCAGCTGTTTTTGCCACCGGTTGTTCAGGACCTGTACCTGAAAATGTTTATTATACCGGTCGATAAAAAGGTCCGCTGCCCCGTCTCCCAGGCCGTTAACCAAGCGCACGGCGTTGGTAACAGAAACCAGTTTCTTGCGGCGTTCCGCAGCCTCCTGCAACATGCCTTCAAGCGTTTTCATAGGGGATTTTTAAGCAGCCGCTCGATCGTCGTCCGGCAGTTTTTAGTGGCGCATTCCAAATAAACGAGTCCCAACCTTCGTTCCATCACATCTTCCACGGTTTGCGCCATCTCCACTTCACGGCTATAGATCACCTGGGCCGCTATGGCCGGAGAGCAGGAGCAAATCCTTTCCTTCAATAGATCATTGCGTTGGGCGATATTAAGCACATCGCCGAAGCGGCTGCCATAAATGCCCTGCAAATATTTAATGAGATCGATCGATACGTTAAACCGCTGGCTTAAAATTTTGAGCTCTTCGTTGGCGCCTGCGCTTCCATAGAGCATGTATTGTTCGCCGTACGGCATTTTAGCCGCCCAGGGGGCGAGCGCTTTTTGAATGGCTTCCTCGGCAATGGCGCGGTAGGTGGTGTATTTCCCGCCCATGACAAAATAAATGCCGGAAGAACT
>CAZFON010000164.1:0-4657 GCA_964520185.1 uncultured Planctomycetales bacterium
GTTTGCATGCGGCCAAGGGCTTGGAGTTCCCGGTTGTTTTTATCATCGGATGCGAGGACCATTTGCTTCCGGTGGATGTCATGGGCATGAAGGGAGACATCCAGGAAGAGCGCCGGTTGTTTTATGTGGGTATGACACGCGCCAAGGAGTGTTTGTATTTGACCCATGCGCGCCGCCGGCAATTGTTCGGACAGACACTGATCCAGGAACCCTCGCCTTATTTGTCGGACATTGCCGAAGAGCTCAAAGCTTACGAGGCGGCCAAACAACGCGCCCCCCAAAAAGACCCTGATGCCCTGCAGATGAAATTGTTTTAAATCCCCCCCCAAGTGATTATGCTTTATTTAACTGAGCAAGAGCGCAGGTTCGTCTGCCTTCTCATGGTGGTTTTTATCATGGGTGCTGCCGTGCAATTATCATTGCGTCGCGACATTGCGCCGGCGCGCTGGGCCAAATCAGTGCGTCATTTCAAGATCAATATCAATACCGCCAGGGCGGAGGAGCTGCAAATGCTCCCGGGTATCGGAGCGACCCTGGCTGCCAATATTGTGGAGTATCGCCAAGAGAACGGCCCATTCAAAGAACCGGAAGCCCTGCAAGACGTTGACGGCATGACAGCCAAACGTTTTAAACGTATCAAGGAGCTTGTAGAATGATGGACCATACGCACAGGCCATGCTGCTGGCTTGTTTTGTTTTTATCACTGGGGATCTTTATCGGCCATTTTTTGCCTTTTCCCCTGATCTTCTGGTTATGGGTTTCATTTATATTGGTATTGTATTTTTTGTTCCGTCAGCGCATTTGGCCTATTTATGCAGGATTGTTTTGTTTGGGTGCGGCCCTGATCCATGTGGCCCATCCGCCGGCCCTGAATGCATGGCATGGTTGGCAGGAGCAATTAAAGGGATCCCTTTATCGATATCTCGATAGCGAAGAAGCCGGTACCATGTCCGCCATTGTGCTGGGCGACAGGGGAGCGATCCCCAAGGAGATCAACATGGCTTTCAGGCACACCGGCACAGGGCATATCCTGGTGATCGCGGGGCTTCATATGGCGATGATGACAGCCATGGTGATCTTTATTTTTAAATTGGTCCGCCTCCCGCGTGCCTGGCAGACGGGATCAAGCATCCTGCTAGTTTTTATCTATGCGTTCTTGGTCGGCGGTTCTGTTCCGGTCATGCGCGCCGCGTTCATGGCTTCTATCCTATTGGCTTCGTTTGGCGTTGAACTTGAATATGACACGTTGAATTCACTGGCCTTTGCGGCCCTTGTTTTATTGTTGATGAATGCAGAGGACCTGTTTGATGTCAGTTTTCAGCTTTCCTTTGCCGCTGTTGCGGCCATTATCATTTTGTATGCACCGATAGAAAAACGATTGGCCTTTTGCCCTAAATGGCTGGCCGCGGCCTTTGCCGTATCAACGTCGGCGTGGGTGGGGATAACGCCCTTACAGATCTGGCATTTCGGTACCATGGCGCCGGTAGCCTTGATAGCTAATTTATTTATCGTGCCCTTGTTGGATATAACGGTTGCTTTGGGGTTGGTGCTGGCTTTGGCAGGCTGTTGGCTGTCGCCTTTGGCGTGGGCTACAGCGGGCTGTTTGAAGTTTGTATTTAACCTGATGGTCGTTGTGGCTTTTTGGTTTTCCGAGATCCCTTATGGGTATATCCAATTATGGCAGGTGCACAGATGGACTTGACAACAAAAAAGATTGTGCTATATTAGCACTTGGGAGTTGAGAGTGCCAGTTTTTCTCAGCTCCTTTTTAGGGCCCGTAGATTAGCAGACAAGTACGTAGAGTGCTAATAATAACAACATCATACAAGGAGAGGGATATGAGATTCTTCACATGCAAGCCTCAAAGCAATACTGATCTGTACAGGTTCTTCGATGACGATTTTATGTCGGCTAATCAACATTGGCCGGTGGCTTTGGATGTTATCGAAGAAAAAGAGCAGTACGTTCTTAAGGCGGATCTTCCCGGTCTTAAGAAAGAAGACATTAAGCTTTCAGTGGAAGACGGCATCTTGACCATCGAAGGCGAACGTAAGCTCGAAGCCGAGCAACAGGACAAGCAGTTCCACCGCGTGGAACGCAGTTATGGTCGCTTTGCACGGAGTTTGGACCTGGGCGGCCAGGTTGACACAGCCAAGATCCAGGCCAGCTATAAGGACGGGGTCTTGCAGCTTGTTGTTCCCAAAGCCGAGATCGCGAAACCTAAAGCGGTTGACATACAGGTGGATTAAGAGGGAAAATAAATGTTTGATATCAACAAGCTCACACATAAAAGCCAAGAAGCTATCCAGAGCTCGGTTCAACTGGCCCAGGACCTGCACCACCAGGCCATTGAACCTGAGCACCTGGCGTTGAGCTTGCTGGAAGACCCAAATGGTTTGACGGCGGAGATCCTAAAAAGTTTAGGTGTTGATGCTCAGGAGCTCAGCAATCCTTTGCGCCGGTATTTGGGATCCAAGCCTGCTGTAGAAACTTCTTCGGCGCAAGGTCCGCATCTTTCAACACGTTTGGATGCGGTCTTGCGGCAGGCACAGGACCTGGCTCTATCCATGAAGGATGAATATGTGGCCCTGGAACATTTATTTTTAAGTCTGACCAAGGAGAAAAAAAGCATCATAGCAGAAACGTTGGCGCAGCGAGGTATCCAAGAGCGTGATGTCTTGAAAGTTTTAGAAACCATTCGTAAAGGACAAAGAGTTATGGACCAAAACCCCGAAGAAAAATACCAGGCTTTGGAAAAGTACGGCCGGGACTTGACGGAGCTTGCAGCCAAGGACAAATTAGACCCCGTGATCGGCCGGGATGAGGAGATCCGCCGCGTGATCCAGGTGCTTTCCCGGCGGACCAAAAATAATCCTGTTCTTATCGGTGAGCCGGGGGTCGGGAAGACCGCCATCGTCGAGGGTTTGGCCCAGCGTATTTTCCGGGGGGATGTCCCTGACGGGCTTAAGAATAAACGTGTCGTTGTCCTGGACATGGGGGCTTTGGTGGCAGGAGCGAAATTCAGAGGAGAATTCGAGGAACGCCTAAAAGCGGTCTTAAAAGATGTGGAGAACGAAAATGGAGCCGTTATTTTATTTATTGATGAGTTGCATACCATTGTTGGAGCAGGACGGGCCGAAGGCTCCATGGATGCCTCCAATATGCTGAAACCTGCGTTGGCGCGCGGGGCCTTGCATTGCATAGGTGCAACGACATTGGATGAATATCGTCAGTATATCGAAAAGGACGCAGCTCTGGAGCGGCGCTTTGCCCTGGTCATGGTCAATGAGCCAAGCGTGGAAGACACGATCGCCATTTTACGGGGCTTAAAGGAAAAATATGAGGTGCATCACGGCGTGCGCATCCAGGACTCTGCGATCGTGGCCGCGGCCATGATGAGCCAGCGTTATATCACGGACCGTTTTTTACCGGACAAGGCCATTGACCTTATTGATGAGGCGGCTTCCCGTCTGCGTATCGAGATCGACAGCATGCCACAGGAGCTTGATATCAACGAGCGTGATATCCGTCGCCTGGAAATCGAACGCCAGGCGCTTAAAAAAGAATCCGATGAGCCTTCCAAGGAACGCCTCAAGAAGATCGATGAGGAATTGAACCGGCTCAAGGAGATCAATAAGGCCATGCGCCTGCGCTGGCAGAATGAAAAAAAGGTCATTGACCGCATCCGTGCCGTTAAGGCGCAGATAGAAGAAAAGAAATTGGAAGAGGTCAAGGCGGAAAAGATCGGGGACCTGAATAAGGTCGCGGAGATCCGTTACGGCACTCTCGTCGGTCTGAACAAGGACCTGGAAGCGGGCAACAAGGAACTGGCCAAACTGCAGAAAGACGGCGGGCTGCTTAAAGAAGAAGTGGATGACAAGGACATTGTTGAGATCATTGCCAAGTGGACAAAGATCCCGTTAGTCAAATTGATGCAGGCAGAGACCGAGAAATTGATCCACATGGAAGAAGTATTGAAAAAACGCGTGGTGGGCCAGGACCAGGCCATCGAGGCCATTGCCTCGTGTATCCGGCGTTCGCGCACCGGTCTTTCCGACCCCCAGCGACCATCGGGTTCTTTTATTTTTGTGGGTCCGACGGGTGTGGGGAAAACCGAACTGGCCAAATCCCTGGCCTGGTTCCTGTTCGACGATGAAAACGCCATGGTGCGCATCGACATGAGCGAATACATGGAGAAGCATGCCGTCTCACGCCTGATCGGTGCGCCGCCGGGCTATGTCGGTTATGAAGAAGGCGGCCAATTGACAGAAGCTGTGCGACGAAAACCTTATTCAGTGGTGCTTTTTGATGAGATCGAAAAAGCCCATCATGATGTTTTTAATGTGCTCTTGCAGTTGCTTGATGACGGCCGTTTGACGGACAGCCAGGGCAGGGTCGTCAATTTCAAAAATACCATTGTCATCATGACCTCCAATATCGCGGCCACAGAGGTGGCGGGATTGGATGACCCTAAAGAGATCGATAAACGTATCCATGAAGCGTTGCGCAACCATTTCCGTCCGGAGTTCCTGAACCGCATCGATGATATCATTGTTTTCCACCGGTTAGGCATCAAGGAACTAAAGAAGGTGGTGGACATCCAGACGGCCATCCTGGCTGAACGCCTAAAGGCAAAAGGCATAGAACTGAAAGTGAC
>CAZFON010000165.1:0-4614 GCA_964520185.1 uncultured Planctomycetales bacterium
CCCGGCATGCCAACGATAATTTTTATATCGTGAATGAGATCGACGTGCAGGCCATCGTGGGTTTGATCCATGAACTTTCTCCCCAGGTGGTCATCGTTGATTCGATCCAGGTGGTGCATTTGGCGGAAATTTCCTCATCGCCGGGATCGGTCTCCCAGGTCAGGGAATCTGCCGCGGTCCTGACCCAGGTGGCCAAATCCAGGGGCCAGGCGCTTTTTCTCATCGGGCACGTGACCAAGGACGGCATGCTGGCAGGCCCGCGGGTCTTGGAACATATGGTGGACACCGTGCTTTATTTTGAAGGCGAGCGTTATTCGTCGTACAGGGTATTGCGGGCCAACAAAAACCGTTTCGGCTCCACCAATGAGATCGGCGTTTTTGAAATGACCTCCATGGGCTTGAAAGAAGTGACTAACCCTTCGGAGATCTTCCTTTGCGAGAGGCCTGAGGATTCCTCCGGTTCGGTGGTGGTCCCCATCCTTGAAGGTACCAGGCCTTTTTTGGTGGAGATCCAGGGATTGGTCTCCCGCAGTGCTTTTGGCATGGTGCGCCAGAAAACCCAGGGTTTTGATGCCAATCGCCTGAGCCTCCTGGCTGCGGTGTTGGAAAAAAGGCTGGGTTTGAATTTAGCGGACAAGGACATTTTTTTAAATGTGGTCGGAGGCGTCAAGGTGGAAGATCCGGCGGCGGACTTAGGGGTCAGCCTGGCTGTTGCGTCTGCCTTACTGGATAAAGTGGTGCCTCATGATATGGCCATCCTGGGTGAAGTGGGTCTTTCTTCGGAGGTGCGTAGCGTGTCCCAGATCGCCTTGCGGCTCAATGAAGCGCAGAAACTGGGGTTTACCCGGTGCATCGTTCCTAAAAATAATTTGAAGAATAAAAGCGATTTTAAGCCGGGAAATATCCGGCTGATCCCGGTGTCAACGGTCAGGGAAGCGTTGGATAAGTTATAACAATAAGGAGTCTTCATGACATTATTATTCGTTCGTATTTTTTTCTTGATCATCAGCAGCATTATCGGCTATCAGATCGGCGCCATTAATAACCAGCCCGTGATAGGTGTGGCGGGGAGCGTGGCAGGCGCTGCCATACTTATTATTGTCGAAGCCAATTTAAAGCAGGTATCAGTACGCGGCCTTTCCAGCATGGTCTTCGGCCTTTTGCTTGGTATTTTCATGGCCAATCTGGTCTCAGACATCCTTTCCCTGATGCCCCTGAGTGATATTCTTAAACCCATTTTAAGGGTGGTCCTGACCCTTGTCTTTTCTTATCTGGGTGCGGTGATGGCTTTGCGCGGCAAGGACGAATTCAATCTTATCATTCCTTATGTGCGTTTTAAAAGGCAGGATCTGAAAGAAGGCGTGGTGCTTCTGGACACGTCCGCCATTATCGACGGCCGAGTGGCTGATATATTCAAGACCGGCTTTTTGGCCGGCCGCCTGGTCGTGCCCCGTTTTGTTTTGCATGAATTACAGCGCCTGGCTGATTCCGAGGACGACACCAAGCGCCAGCGCGGACGCCGCGGGATGGAGATCTTGAAAACCATGCAAAAAGACACGGTGGCGGATGTGCGTATCCACGAAGATGATTTTTCCGGCCCCGAGCCTGTGGACTTGAAATTAGTCAAGCTTTCAAGGATGATGGATGCCCGTATTTGCACGACGGATTTTAATTTAAGCCGCATCGCCTCGATCCAGGGCGTTGAGATGCTCAACATCAACGACCTGGTCAACGCCATCAAGCCGGTGGTGTTTACCGGCGAGGAACTGGAGATCAAGCTCCTGAAGGAAGGCAAGGAAGCCAACCAAGCCATTGGTTATCTGGAAGACGGGACCATGGTGGTTGTCAGCGACGGGCGTAAGGCCCTGGGGCAGACCGTCAAGGTCTTTGTGACTTCGGCCCTGCAGACCCAGGCCGGACGCATGATATTCGCCAGGATGGAGCGGCAGTGAAGACTGAAGTCATTGTGGTTGCTGCCGGCGCAGGTAAGCGTTTGAACTCAAAGGTCCCCAAGGCATTGGTCCTGCTTAAAGGCAAGCCATTGATCACATATAGCCTGAAGGTTTTTGAAAGAACGCCGGCAATAGACGGTGTGGTGGTGGTCGGGGTAGATGGATATCTTTCTCAATTCAGACGTTTAGCCAGGCCCTTTAAAAAAGTCCGTGCCGTGGTGGCTGGCGGGATTAAGCGTTCGGATTCAGTTAAGTGTGGTCTTGAGGCGCTTTCATCAGGTACAAAGATCGTGTTGGTGCATGACGCAGCCAGGCCTTTTATAGACAGGGCCATGATCGATCGTTTGCTGGCATCATTGAAAAAGAATAAAGCCGCCATTGTCGGAGTGCCGGTCAAATTTACGGTTAAAAGGGTTGATCACAAAAGTTTGGATATTCAGGCGACCCTGACGCGGGACCTGTTATGGGAAGCGCAAACGCCGCAAGGTTTTCATAAGGATATTTTGAACAAGGCGCATGCACAGAAGTTTAAAGAGGAAGCCACTGATGATGCTGTCCTGGTCGAGCGTATGGGCGGCAAGGTCAAGATGGTCATGGGCGATTACCGCAATATAAAGGTCACGACACCGGAAGATGTCATTATAGCGAGACAAATGTTATGAGTTCTAGAGTAGGTATAGGTCATGACGTGCACCGTTTGGTGCCTGGACGCAAGCTCATGTTAGGCGGTCTTGAAATACCGCATACCCATGGCCTTGAGGGCCATTCGGATGCGGATGTGGTCCTGCATGCCGTCTGCGATGCCATGTTAGGCGCTGCGGGGCTGGGGGATATCGGTGATCATTTTCCGAATACCGATGCAAAATACAAAGATGCCTCGAGCTCGTTGTTCCTGAAGCAGGTCAATGAGAAGATCCATGAAGCCGGATATATCATTGAGAATGTGGATGTGTTGATCTTAGCTGAGGAGCCTAAATTGCAGGGGCTCAAGCTCAAGATAAAAGTCCATATGGCCCGCCAGCTTGGTCTTGACCCAATGCAGGTCAATATTAAGGCCGGTACTAATGAAGGCTTGGGTTATATCGGCGCTGGGGACGCTATCGCGGCATACGCGGTCGTACTTTTAAAAAGGAGGACTTCATGAAGAACGATATTTTCATTGTTCTGTGCCTGTTTGTCCTGACGGTTTATTTTGGCGGGACGGCCAGGGCAGAAGAGCTAAAGGAAGGCAAATGGTCCATGACCATGACCACGAAATTGGACAGCCTGTCCCCGGAAATGGCCAACTCCATGCGGGAGGTCCAAGAGCAGATGGCCAATAATCCTCAATTGCAAGGGATGGGTATTCACATGGGCCTGGACGGCCAGGGTATGACAACAACAGTTACCCATTGCGTGTCAAAACAAAATCCGGTACCGAGATATTCTAAAGAGGACCAGGACGATTGCCAGCATACGAATGATATCAGCGGCAATAAGGTCCATTTTCATACTGTTTGTAACCGTGATGACATGCAAATGGATGCTACCGGCGAGATGACGTATACAGGCGATTCCATGGAAGGCCATATCAAGTCCCATATGGTCAAAGCAGGCAGGTCCATGAATTCCGTGGTTGATATTACCGGGCAGTATATAGGCCCTTGTTCTTAAAGGAAAAATAATATGCATATCAATTTTTCGACTCAGTCACCGCATTTAATAAACGGGGGCATGGATATGGCTCTATTCATCATCGTTGTCATTTTTCTGGCGGTTTTCTTCATTTTTGCCGAAGAGATCCAGACAGTCAAGGAGCGTGACCCTGCGGCTAAAAGCGTTTTAGAGGTGCTGTTGCTTTATCCCGGTTTGCATGCCCTGGTGTTCCATCGCATTGCACACCAAATGTGGGCCTGGCAGGTCCCGTTCCTTCCCCGCTGGCTTTCGCAGGTCGCACGTTTTTGGACAGGCATCGAGATCCATCCCGGGGCCACCATCGGCAAGAAATTCTTTATTGACCACGGTATGGGGGTGGTCATCGGCGAGACAGCCATCGTGGGGGACAATGTCCTTTTATATCAAGGTACGACACTGGGAGGCACGGGCAAGGAAACCGGCAAACGCCATCCAACCCTGGGGAACAATGTGGTGGTTGGCGCCGGCGCCAAGATCCTGGGCAATATCACCATTGGGGACAATTCCTATATTGGTGCTAATGCGGTGGTCATCAAGAATGTACCGCCTAATTCCACGGTCGTCGGCATTCCGGGAAGGATCACCAAACAGGAAGGCATGAAGATCGATATGATGCTGGACCATGCGCATGTCGGCGATCCGCTTGTCGAGCATATGACAAAATTGCTTGGGCGCATCAAGGCACTGGAAAAGAAAACCGGCCATGAACCCAGCCATGACGAGGAAGGAAACGGAGATCCGTCCGTATAATTTTATGGGTATACAAATTTACAATTCATTGAGCGGGAAAAAACAGGAGTTTGTTCCGGCCTCGGGCAAGGATGTCAGGATGTACACCTGCGGGGTCACGGTTTATGACCGCTCGCATATCGGGCATGCCCGCAGCTTGTACGTATTTGACGTGATCCGCCGTTACCTGAAATTCCGCGAGTATAACGTGGTCTTTGTGCGTAATATCACGGATATCGACGATAAGATCATTGACCGG
>CAZFON010000166.1:0-4608 GCA_964520185.1 uncultured Planctomycetales bacterium
AAGATCGAGAAGCTCGAGCTTGAACAGAAAGAAATTTTTGCTTTATTGGCGGATGTCAGTTTTTATCAAAGAGATCCGAAGGAGATCGCCGGCGTTAACGCTCGAGCCGAAGCCCTGGCCCAGGAGCTTTTAGAATCCTATCAGCGCTGGGAATACCTCGAAGCCTCTCAAAAATAGGAGTAAGAAATGCCCAAAAGTATAAAAAGCATATTATTTGTTATCTGTGCCGTGATGTTTTTTACCGCCCAGATGAATCGTCCTGATGACAGGAGCCAGAAGGGTTCTCCTGCTGTCAGCCAAGCCAGGCCCCAGGTCCAAGCCAAACCACAGGCCCAAGCCAGACCGCAGGTCCAAGCCAGGCCTCAAGTCCAAAGCCGTCCACAGGTCCAAAACCGTCCGCAAGTTCAAAGCAGACCGCAGGTTCAAAATCACAGAGAGGCTCCGCAACAATTTAATCATAGAAATCAGCCGGAAGGACAGCCTCGCACATTTCAGTCTGCCCAACAGGTATGGTCGCAGCCTCGCGTCTATGCTATTCCTACTCAAGTTCCTGTTAATAATGACCGGCTTTTTCACCGTCAGCACCATAAAAATTGGCAGCCCAGGTACAATTATTTTGACAACCAATACCACTTCTATCCATACGTTAATATCGCGTTTCAAGTTGAACTTTCAGGAGGCTATGTCGTAGCTGGTCCTGATGGTCAAAACTATTATTACGATCAAGGGGCGTTTTACATGCAAGATCCGCAAGGGCGGTACGTGGCAGTTCCTCCTCCCGTTGGGATCATTGTGAACCCCATTGCCCCCAACGCCAGGCAAATTATCGTCAATGGTCAATTGTTTTACCGTTACAAAGGCGTTTTTTATGTCCAAGTAGCACAGGGCTATCAGGTCATCGGTCCCATAGAAGGCGTCCCAGCCGACTTATAAAAAAAGGTGACAGGTACATTTATTTATGCGAAATCCTAATCTATACAGCAGTTTTATTTTGTCATTAGCCGTTTTTATGATGGCCAACTTTTCGCCGGCTTCTGCAGCCCTTGTCACAACCCAAAAGTCCGCTGACGGCTGGCGCTTGCTTGTTGATGGCAAGCCGTTCTTTATCAAAGGCATGTGTTACTGGCCAACGGCCATTGGTGAAAGCGCAGACGACAATACCCGCCGCAACTGGATGATCGTTGATGACGACCATAACGGCCGTAACGACTATGCCTACCAAACATGGGTTGATGTCCAACGTAATAATAAACATGATCCGAGTGAAAAAAATGTAGGGGACTTTGAACTGATGCGCGAAATGGGCGTTAATGTCATACGTATTTATAATCATATGACATCTGATCCGGAGCTTCAGAAAATCGATGCTCCCGGCAGTAAATCATCAAATTATCCGCCTGATTTTTCTCCCAAGAAAGAACAGCAGCTTTTAAGGAAACTTTACAGTAAATACAAAATTAGAGTAGCCATGGGTGATCTGCTTGGCTCTTATACTGTCGGCACAGGCGCCACTTGGAACGCTGGCACTGATTATAACGACCCCCAACAGCGCGCCTATATGCTCCAATCAGTCAAAGAAATGGTCCTTCGGTATAAGGACGAACCGTATCTGCTGATGTGGATATTAGGCAATGAAAATAATCTGCAACAGTATACTCATACCAACGCAAAGGTCTTTCCTGAGGCGTATGCCAAATTTGTCAACGAGGCGGCTTTATTGATCAAAAAATACGACAGCCGCCATCCGGTGGCCATTTGTAATGGGGCTGATCTGCTGCTTGATTATTATGCTAAATATACGCCGGCTATTGATATATTTGGCTTGAACATGTATCAATATCAAAGTTTTTATGAGCTATGGAAGAAGGTTGCCCTTATCTATGACCGCCCGGTCATGCTGACCGAATATGGCCAGCAGAGCCCCGCATTCAAACATGGCCAATTCAATGAAGATCTCCAGGCCAAGATCCATCATTCCTGCTGGCTTGATATCTACAACCATAGGGCAGGCCAAGAACCACCTGGCAACGCCATAGGCGGTTTTGTTTTTGAATGGGTTGATGAATGGTGGTTTAACGGCGATAAATGGCACCAAAATTTGGGCCCTGATCTGCAAGGAAGTTGGGAATACAACGGCATTGTTTCTTTGGGCGACGGCTCAGGAGGCTCGCTCGAACGTCAATTACGGAAAGTGTATTGGACCTATAAAGAGTTGTGGAACAAAGAATGATGAGAAAGGTTCGTATCTATGTCTCAAAATAAGGTTTTTCTTGATGAATCCCAGATGCCGAAGAAATGGTATAACCTGGCCGCTGATCTGCCCACATCAATGCTGCCGCCCTTAACACCTGACGGCAAGCCTTTAGAGCCGCAGATGCTGGAGGCGGTTTTCCCTAAAAATCTGATCGAGCAGGAAATGAGCCGCAAACGCTGGATCGATATCCCTCAGGAAGTCAGGTCCATTCTTTACCGGTGGCGTCCGTCGCCTTTACGCCGTGCCATCTATCTTGAACAATATCTTAAAACACCGGCGAAGATCTATTATAAGGATGAAAGCGTCTCACCTTCCGGAAGTCATAAGACGAACACGTCGGTAGCACAGGCATGGTATAACAAACAGGCCGGCATCAAGAAATTAACCACCGAAACCGGGGCCGGACAGTGGGGGACAGCGCTGTCATTTGCCTGTTATCTTCTGGGCTTAGAGTGCAAGATCTATATGGTACGCGTCAGTTTTGATCAGAAGCCTATGCGTAAAGTCATGATGCAGGTTTGGAATGGCAAATGTGTGGCCAGTCCTTCTGATCAGACCAAAGCCGGCCGCGAGGTTTTGGCAAAAATGCCTGACACGCCCGGCAGTTTAGGCATAGCGATCAGCGAGGCGGTAGAAGAAGCTGTTTCAGACAAGTCAGGAAAAACCCGATACGCTTTGGGCTCTGTGCTCAATCATGTTCTTCTGCACCAGACGATCATCGGGCTTGAGGCCAAAAAGCAGCTTAAAAAGATAGGTATAAAGAAACCGGACATCGTCATTGGCTGTGCTGGCGGCGGCAGTAATTTTGCGGGATTAGCATTTCCGTTTGTTAACGATAAGATCCACGGCGATAAAATTGATATTATCCCGGTTGAGTCACAGGCCTGTCCCAAAATGACCAGGGGACAATTCGCTTATGATTTCGGGGACGTGGCAGGCATGACACCGCTTCTGGCGATGTATACGCTTGGCCATCAGTTTATCCCCCCGGCGATCCATGCCGGCGGCCTGCGCTATCATGGCATGGCCCCGCTGGTCAGTCAGGCGATCGTTGAGGGTCTATTACGGCCCCACGCGGCAGACCAGCTGCGTAGCTATGAAGCAGCCATTTTATGGGCCCGTACCGAAGGTTTTATCATCGCACCGGAAACGAGTAATGCACTGGCCTGTGTCATTGACGAGGCTTTGAAAGCTAAAAAAGAATGTAAGCAAAAAGTGATCTTGTTTAATTTAAGCGGCCACGGTCTTCTGGATCTGGCGGGGTATGAGAAATTCCTAAACGGAAAACTCGAAAGCTCCCAGGTTTCTCATGAGAGCATTCGACGTTCTTTGGACCACATCAAGTTATTCCACAAGGCCTCTGCGCGCAAGTCAGGAAAGTGGTAAAAAAAGGTGACAGGTACATTTATTTATGGAATCCATCTCCAAAGGCATCTACGAACATTATAAAGGCAAGCGCTATGAAGTGCTTGGCCTTGCCATCCATACCGAAACAGGGGAACAGCTGGTGGTTTACAAGGCCCTTTATAAAGGCAACTTCCCTGAAGATACGCTTTGGGTGCGGCCTTTGGCCATGTTTAAGGAAAATGTGGTGGTAAATGGCTTATCAGTACCCCGATTCCGACTTTTATCCATTCCAGATATAGAAAAAAGTCAGTAAAAAGGCGAATTTGCCCCTTCCTGTTCTTGGATGTTTTAGGTATTCTAATCAAATCTTTCGTATCACCTAAGATGAGGTAAACCCCAGGTTCGGGCAAAGATAAGACCAAACAACAGGAGGCTGGTATGATCAAATTATACGGAGTTGCTTTTTCGTTTAACGTAAGCAAGGTGCGGTATTGCCTTAATTTTTTGAAGCTCAAGTATGATTGGACGCAAACCAATCCCAGGAATGGCGAGAATAAATCACCTGAATTTTTGAGTATTTCGCCGACCGGCAAGATCCCTGCAATTGAAATAGACGGCTTCAAGTTGTTTGAAAGTAACAGTATCAACCGCTATCTTGCCAGCATCAAGAATTCTTCCCTATATCCGCAGGACGTCAAAATGCGCGCCCTTGTCGATGCTTGGATGGACTATATTTCCATTCATGTGTCGAATGCGATGGGCCGTGTGCTTTATAACCGTGTATTTGCACCGATGTTCGGTCAAAAGGTCGATGAAGAGTCCCTTCGGGTCGGCTTAGATTTTCTTGACAAGTACTTTCCTGTACTGGAAACACAGTTGTCTCAAAATCGCTATCTGGCAGGCAAAGAATTCACTCTTGCGGACATAGATCTGCTTGCGAACGTGGACCCTTGTGAAATGGCCCAGATCGATCTGGATAAATATCCGTCCATTAATAAATGGAGGGA
>CAZFON010000167.1:0-4606 GCA_964520185.1 uncultured Planctomycetales bacterium
CAAAATAAAAGGTACGGTCAAATATAGGAACTCGATCCTGGATTTCATTTGATTTGCCTGACCTTAAACTGACGGCGAAGCTGATAAACCGCAATGCCGAAAGCCACGGCCACATTCAAAGAATTCTTGATGCCGTCCATTTCTATTTCGATGGCGGCATCGCAAAACTTCTGCAGGCCTTCGGTGATCCCATCGATTTCATTGCCGATAACCAAACAGACCGGAAAATCAGCCCTGAATTCATCGTGACTGACACTGCCGTGCATTTGCTCGAGAAGGACGATCTGGTATCCTTGGGCTTTGAGATCTTGAAGCAACTTCAAGACGTCTTCACGATATTCCCAGGGAACATGATCCTCTGCTCCCAAGGCTGTTTTGGAAATGCCGCCCTGGGGAGGATAACCGGTAATACCGCATAACCAGAGTTTTTCGACCCCGGCACCATCAGCGGTCCGGAAAATGGTTCCTACATTATGCAGGCTGCGAATATTATTGAGCACCACGCATAATGGAAGCTTACGGAAGTCTGCCTTTTTAACCTGCCGGCTGACAATTTCCTCATGGGTAATTTTACGCACTTAATCTTTCCCACTCCTGGGTAACGGCATCGATCAATGGTTTGATGATATTTTCTGAGAAATCAAATGAGATGCCCGCACCACGGAATAATTCCTTCACCGGCCGTGATCCGCCTAAAGACAATCCGCGTTTATAGTCTCTCAGGGCTTGTTGAGGGTCCCTGCGCACGTTTAGCCATAATTGTAAAGCGCCTAATTGGGCAATACCGTATTCGATATAATAAAATGGTACTTCAAAAATATGCAATTGCCTATGCCATAGGTAATTTTTTGTTTCCGCCAGATCGCTCCAATCGATGAACTTCCCGCCGAATTGCTCATAAAGTGAAACCCATGCCCGAGAACGTTCTTCAGATGTGTGCTTAGGATGTTCATAAAGCCAATGCTGAAAAGCATCGATATTGGCGACCCAGGCAAGTGTCTGGATAATGCCTTCCAGGTGTTCTCGATTAGATCTCTTTAAGTCTACCGGCCCGTAAAATTCATCCAGATAATCCCCCGCGATCAATTCCATGGACATGGAAGCCACTTCACAAAATTCCATGGGCGCATGGCGGTAATCAAGGATCGGATCATCGGCACAGGCCAGGGCATGGAAAGCATGGCCTGACTCATGCAGCAAGGTACGCACATCATCATCGATGCCCACGGCATTCATGAAAATAAAAGGCTTGCGCGCCTCACTCAAGGTATTTTGATACCCGCCGGGAGCTTTGCCTCGACGGCTAGCCAGGTCCAGCAAGCCCATCTCCTCCATCTCTTTGAATTGGAGCCCGAAGTCCCGGTCCAGCTTATTAAAAATAATGGCGGTTCTTTTGATGAGCTCCTGCGTATCTTTAAAAGGGGCCAAAGGTTTTGCCCCTGATGGGTCTACCGCAGTGTCCCAGGGGCGCAAAGATCTTAATTTCATCTGCTCTTTTCGTTTATTCATGATCCTGCCATTTAAAGGCACGATCAATTTTTCAACCGTCGAATGGTATTTCTTGCAATCATCGGGAGTATAATCAAAACGGTGATAGGCTTTAAACTGATAGTCCGTGAAGTTTCTGAAACCGGCATGGCGGGCAATGGTCTTACGCAGTTCAAATAAATCTTCGAAGATCTTTTCTATTTTTTCCTTCTCTTTTATCCTTCGCTCAGCTGTTGCCATCCAGGCCGCCTGTCTCAAAGACCGGTCCTGCTCAAAAAGATATTTGCTCATCTGAGGCAAAGTCTGCTCCTTACCGTTGAATTGCACGGTCATGGCTCCACACACAGTCTGATATTCTTGAGCGTACAGATCCACCTTGGTCTGCAAAGGCACATTCTTTTCTACGAAAAGCTCAATGTCTGTTTTAACGGCACGGTCATAAACCTCATAACGCTGTGCATCTAAGCTGAATGATCCGCGGCAATGAACGTATTTGCGGTTCAGGCGGTCGTTGATCGGCTTGATCGCAGGAAGGATAGTTTGAATGAATTTGGTGTAAGCCCCGGCATGCTGGGGATCATCGGTTTGGCAGGTCATGCGGATGTATAGGACCGAACCTGCCTGAGAGGTGGCAGCATCCACTTCGGAACGGTCCAAGAGCCATCGCTCCAGATCTTTCTTGGAGTTAATGGGCTGCTTTTCTAATTTCTCATATAATCCTACCACGGTGGTCAGATCGGTCAAATCAGCCTTCTCAGGCACGAATGTCCTTTTCTGGTAAACCGGCAGTTCAGATAGATCCATGATTTCCTTTCTTTAAATCGCTTGACAAATGCGTGCAATCAAGTATATTTAGAATTCAAATTTTGACCAACAAAAAAGAGGTATTGTCATGAGATCCTGTGTTATTTGCTCCAAGACATCGACATCCGGCAGAAAATATAAAAGACGCGGTATGGAGAAGAAAAAAGGCGGCGCCGGTTCCAAAATCGTCGGTAAGTCCTTTCGGGCAGTGCTTCCCAACCTGCAGCGCATCAAGATCTTGCTTAACGGCACTGTTCAGCGGGCCTTGGTTTGCGCCAGCTGCATCAAAGCCAATAAGATCGTCAAAGCCTAACAAAGACCACCTTCATCCCCTCTGAGAAACCAGGGGGGATTTTTTATTTTATGTCCTTTAACACCAATTGGACAACTGGGGCCTTGTTCCAGTCATCGATGCTTAAGGTATAGGCTAAATCGACCAAGCCACCCAATTTTACCACATCTTTAAAAGAACCCATCCCAAAACCTACGGCGCTTATTGTTTTGGTCCCGTCACTGACCCAAAATTTAATGGTATCCTTGCCCATAATAGACGGCGGGGTCTTGACAGTTAGCTTTCTTGAGCAAAAGAGCGGCATAGGATTGCCCTCCCCGTACGGCTCCATGGAGTTGATGAGCTCCATCAAATTCAGGTCAATGGCGCTTAAAGGGATCTCGCAATCAATATTCAAAGTCGGTATGAATTTTTCCATCGGCAAGGATTGATGGGCATAATCATTCATGGCCTGGCGAAAATTCTCAATATTATCATATTTGAGCCTGAGACCCGCCGCGCGTTTATGCCCGCCATATTTTTCCAAGACCGAGGCGCAATTGCTTAACGCTTCATGCAAATGAAATCCGTCCACCGAACGGGCTGAGCCTGTGCCTATCCCGTCTTCAACGGAGATGACCACCGTGGGCCGGTAATATTTATCCACGATACGGCTGGCCACGATACCCAGGACCCCTTTATGCCAGCCCTGCTTATAGACAACGATGATGTCCTGGTTCTTGAGTATTTCATCGGATTCGATCATCTTCAGCGCTTCTTCAACCACCTCGCTTTGCATCTTCTGCCGGGAAAGATTATGCTCTTCGAGACTACGAGCCAGGGCATAGGCATCAGCTGGGTTTTCGGATAAAAGAAGGTCCAGAGAAACCGCTGCCGAATCCATGCGTCCTGCGGCATTTAATCGCGGACCTAAAATAAAACCAATGTAATATGGTTTCATCTTTTTACCAGAGATCTTAGAGACTTCCAATAATGCCCTCAAACCCGGCTTATTGGTCTTTTCAATGCAAGCCAGCCCCTTCTTTACAAATATCCTGTTCTCACCGTGCAAAGGGACCACATCCGCCACTGTCCCAAGAGCGATCAAATCAAAATCTTCCAGGGGGATCTCTCCCAGCATGGCCTGCATCAATTTTGCGACCAGTCCCACGGCGGATAAATTCTTGAATGGATACAAACAGTCCTGCCGTTTGGGGTCGATCACCGCAAGGGCCGGCGGGATCTTATTGCCATCGGGCTCGTGATGGTCAATGACGATCACCTCCATGCCTGCGGCATTTATAGCTTCAATGGGAACAAAGGCATTGATGCCGCAATCAACAGTAATGATCAAATGAACGCCCTGGGCCTTGGCTACCTGGACAATTTCCTCATTTAACCCATAACCCTCTTCCATGCGATGCGGGATGTAATTGACAGCCTGTATGCCCAGATGGTTCAATAAACGGCGCAGTAAGGCACTGGACGTCACGCCATCCACATCGTAATCGCCGTATACCATGATCTTTTCAGACTGAAGTTGGGCCAATTTAATACGGCCAACTGCCCTGTCCATATCCGTCAGCAAAAAAGGATTATGCAAACAGGAGACCTCCGCTGATAAAAACGACTTGGCTTGGGGCACGGAGATGATCTCACGGTTAACGAGAAGCTGGGCAATGATGGGATGAATGCCGAGCTCATTGCTAAAACTTTTTTGTAACTGCGGATTGGGAGATTGGATGACCCATTGTTTAATCATTTCAATTCACATCTTCTGGGGAGCGGAAACTCCCAGCAGCTTTAAACCGTTCCCTAAAACGATCCGGGCTGTTTCGATCAGCGCCAAACGTTCGGTGGAAAGCTCCTTGTTCTCATCCAGCACACGATGGGAATCATAAAATTTATGGAAGGCCGCAGCCACTTCCTGCAGGTACCTCACCAGGCCGAAGGGTTCTAAGGTTTTGGCGCATCCGATAAGAACATCCGGATAAAGGCCGAGTTTGCGCATCAGGTCCATCTCTTCCGGCAGTTGCAGGTATT
>CAZFON010000168.1:0-4589 GCA_964520185.1 uncultured Planctomycetales bacterium
GGTCGACCAGCCGCGATTCTTGAAAGCGACAAAATCCAGCATATACGGGTCCACATCGGCTCCACCGCCAAAGGTAAAGATGCTGATCTTATTATCATTGATCCTTGAAATTTCATTGATCACCTGCATGGCATCCACGATGCCGGTGGTAGGAAACCCGTCAGTCATCACCACCCTGTAGGAAGGCACAAAAGGATCATTTAAATGGATACTGGTGCGTAAGGCACCATAGATATCCGTGGTTGACCATGATTTTAATTCGTGAATAAAATCGAGGGCATTTTTGATGTTTTCAGCATCGCCTTTCAAAGACGTTGGGCTAAAAAAGACGGTTTTGTTCTTAAAAACGATGATATTAAAACGGTCATCCGGGTTAAGGTGCTTTAAACTATATTCCAGGCCTTTTTCAAACTGGGCCAGACGCAATGGTCCGATACTGCCGGATGCATCCAGCAGGAAAATGATCTCCTTGGGGATGACCGGGAAATCCACGGTCGCATCCCTGACCTTCACGGATAGCTTGAAATATTTTTCTCCTGAAACAGGGTCCTTATACTTGAAAAGCTGGTAGGTCAACGCTGTTCCCAGGTCCATGGCCTTAGACTGGTTATCCGTGCCGGAGAAATTCCTTTTCATGACCTTAAATTCATTTTGCGTATTGGCGGATTGCACGGGAGCAGCCAGGGAGGTCTTGGCTGGTGCCGAGCTTTTATCCAGGAAATAACGTGAAATATCCTCGCCGGCATTGAGCACTGGAGCACCGGAGGAGAAATTCTCGCTTGGCACCTCGCCCAATTCCACCAAATTCTCGCGCACGGCACGGCGCACCTTACGGGTGGTGACCATATCATTGAATTCGGACCTCTGGAGGACCTGGTTATTTTCAAACGATGAAGGAATGAGCGCTTCCTTGTTCTTCTTAATCGAAGACTCAATATTATTTTTAATAAGCTCCTCTGATTCAACGGAAGGCTTTTTGATCAAATTCTCTGCAAAAGGATTGTCAGGCTTGGGTGATTTATGGGAAAAATCGGTGGTAAATTTTATCTTGTCCGACCCCAGGCGTTCCTGCTTATCGATCTTAATGTGAAAGACAGCCTCCGGCTTATCGGGAAAAGGGACCGGCGGCAGGAGCCTGGCAAAATAACTCCAGACCAGAAATCCCATGTGCAACACAAGGGAAACTGTAAGGGCTATGACTATCCTTCTTCTGACAATGGCGCTCACTTTAGCTCCAAGATCCTTTGTTTAGCTGCTTTTGAGGCAGAACTGTTTTTATATTTATCCAAGATCTCCTGATATGCTTTTATAGCCTCTGCTTTTTGTTTGCGACGCTCGAAAATACGCCCAGCCCGCAGGAGGCTCTCAGAACAATAATATTCATCATCATAGATCGTTGCCACCAGCAGATACAGCTTAAGCGCTTCGTCGATATTCCCTTGGGAAAGATCGAAGCCGGCCATCTCAAAGTTGGCATGCGCCGTGACCGTATAATCTTCGGCATTTTCATCCAAAGCTTTCTTGAACTGGTCTTTGGCCTCATCGAATTTTTCGGCACCTTCCAAACACAGCCCATAACCGATATGAGCGCTGCCGCTGAAAGCGTCCTTAAGGGGCGCTGCCAGCACAAGTTCGTAATCCTTGATGGCCTCTTCGCACCTTGCCAGAGCGCGCAGGGCCTCGGCTTCAAAATATTTTATTTCCCTAAGGTCCTGTCCAGGGAAATTCTTTTGGGCCTCATCGGCAACATGCAGGACCTCATTGTATTTTTCCTTCTTAAGATATTCATTGCAAACCCAGATATAGGTCTTAAGCTGCAGATCATTGGAACCAGACTTGGCCATTAACTGGGTAAAATAACTGCTGGCCTGATCAAAATCTTTTTGGGCCAAATAAAGGATGCCCATATTTTTTAGGGCTGCCTTGTAGTACGCCCCCTTCTCCTTATTAGGGTCCACCTGCTTATAGGCAAGCAAAGCCTGGTCGGTTTGGCCTAACACCTGGAGATTATACCCAAGCAAGAAATTCACGGAATTGGGTCTTTGAACCGAACCCTTGGCCAATTCATCCTGCAATAATTGAACAGCCATTTTGGGCTGATTGGATTTGCTGTACACATCGGCCAGTATCAATAAAACTTCACTATATTGATCGGTATTCGGATACGTTTTTAAATATTCCTGGGCGGCCAAGATAATCCCTTTGATGTCCCCTGCTTTGACACCCATCATCACCGCATCGTACAAGGCCTCGCTTTTTAACACAGACACACCTTGCATGCCGTGATATTTTAAAAACAGGATCTCAGATTCCTTGTATCTTCCTGTGGCTTTACGGCTATGGGCCTGGCCCAAAAGCGCGGCATCGAGATAACGGGAATTGGGAAAATTAAGATAAACATTCTCAAAAAAATTAAAAGCGCGGTCAAAATCGCCGAGACCGAAATACGCCTGACCTTGCAAAAATAAATTTTCATCCGCATTATCAGGATCTTCAGGAGCATAGGCCTGCACCAGGGCCAGGGCATCCTTGTATTTTTTTTGTTTGATAAGGATGACTGATTTCTTAATAAAGATCTTGGCCCTTTGGGAAGGCCTGAGCGATGGAGCGGCTAGCATGTGGTCCATCAGGCTATTGGCCTGGTCATATTGATTTAACTCGATGGTGGCCCGTACCGCCGCAAAGTGGATGGGAAAAGAACGGTCATCATGCTTGATCTGGCCGGCTTTCTGCTGATAGACCTTTAGCAATTGGTCATATTGCCCTAAATTAAAATAAGCCAAAAGCATGTTGGCCAAGGCATCCTGGGCAAAGGCCGAGTTAGGATATTTCTCAAGCACGCCTTCAAAGGCTTTGGCAGCATCATTGTAATTTCCGGACAAAAACTGCGCTTCAGCAACCCTGTAGGTCAATTCTGCTTTTAAAGCATCATCCTTGGCCTCCTGCATGGACTTTTCGTAAACATCCAGGGCGGGCGCATAATGCCCGTTGGTCACATAAATTTTCCCCATTTCCTGCCAGGCATAGGCGGTGTAATCCGTTGCCCCTTTTATTTCAGCGGCCTTTTGAAAAAAGCTGAGCGCAGCATTGGCATCGCCTTTGCCCAAATAAGCTTTAGCTATATAAAAATCAAATGATTGGTGCATGGGGGCCTTGAGCTGTTTTTCAAGATCAATGGACGTGAGCTGTTTGATGGCCTCATCATATTTCTTCTCCTGAATGGCGATCTGCCCCAGCCGCAACAAACTCAATGGTAATTGTTCTGAATGAGGAAAAAGCTGATCAAACTGATGAAAGGCATCAATAGCCTTGTTGAATTGCTGGGAGAGGAAATAACCTTCCCCCACGGACAAATAAGCTTCAGGCAAGGCCTGGCTATGGGGATATTCGGCAATGAATTTTTGGTATTGCAGGATGGCCATGTCATACATGCCCCGCGAAAGCAGGCCCTTTGCAAAATCCAACTGTTCGCCTTCCTTGGCGGATCCCTGGGCAAAGACACAGGGGGAAATAAATGCTAAAACCCAGGAAAACCCAATGATAAAGAAAAATCTAAGACTCATTTATTTGTTTCTTCCCTGATGGTCGAAAAAGACACGTCCGAAAGATTGGAACGCGCGCAAGCATCCAGGGCTTGGATCACATATTTATGGAAGGTCAGTTCATCAGCACGGATGATCACCTGCTGACTGGGAAACAATTTCGACACTTCTCTGAGCATGACCGCCAGACCATTTTTACTATATTCCTTCTGATTGACGATGAAACGGCCGTCCTTGGTTATATTGATAACGATTTTGCCGGCACTTTGGGCGGCTTGGACAGCTGTTTGTGATTTGGGAAGCGTCAAATTCACCTGGGCTTCCATTTGGCTGTAAACGGCTATGATCATAAAAAACATCAAGGCCCAAAATGCAATGTCCACCAAAGGTGCTAATTGCACCATCGGCCGCTGCTTGTGATATTCGGAAAAATCAAATCTAGGCATAAAAGATCCTTAGGGTTATCGGTGTTGAATGGTCTTTACGATCTCCGAACAGTAAACTTCGACGATATTGGTGACCTGCTGGACCTGTCCCCTGAAATAAGAATACGCCATCAAGGCAGGGATGGCCACAATAAGACCTGAAGCCGTGGTTACCATGGCTTTGGAAATACCTGCTGCCAAAAGAGTCGTCTTAAGGCTGGCTGATTGCAAAGGCACGGCATGGAAAGCCTGGATCATGCCTAAGACCGTACCCAACAAGCCTAATAAAGGAGAAACAGCAACGATGTCTGAGAGGTAGCTGATATTTTGCCACAAATTGGTAAGCTCCACACGAGCTATATTTTCCATGGCTTCCGCTGCCGCGTGGTCACTGGGGTTTTTCCTTTCCAGGCCGGCTAGAACGATCTTGGAGATGATGGTATTGTTCTTTTCACGGCATAAGGCCTTGGCCGCGGCAAAGTCCCTGTTTTCAAGCTTACGCATGAGCTCATCATAAAGCTGGGCAGGAGCAAGCCTTTTGACGTTAAGCACCATAAGATCATATATGATGATGGCAACGCCAACAACAGAAAGGATCCCGATAACGACCATGACCCCTCCC
>CAZFON010000169.1:0-4582 GCA_964520185.1 uncultured Planctomycetales bacterium
TGAAAAATTAGCACAGCTTGCTCTTCGTGAAATCATGAGAATAGGAGCGCCCCGATCAAGCGAAGCAGAAATCACAGCTAAATTAAAAGTCATCAACAATTTGGCAGATATGGCATTGGCAAGTAATCAGAGTACGAAGAATTTTGAAGTGCGCACCCCCAGCATAAGCACACAGGCAAGGCCAGCGATGATGTCAATGACGATAGATATCAAAGGCTTGTTAGACAGGATCGCGTTGATGCCTGGTGACAATGAGACAAAGGCTAATGTGGCTGCAGAAGCGGTGTATAGGGTCATTAAGCCGCAAGCCACGCCTGAAGAAAGACAAATCGATCTGCCGCAGTTAGCAGCACAGATCAGTAAGCAGCTGGCAGAACCGAGAGCAGAAACAGAGAGCTTTGGAGCACAGCTTTTGGCCATGCCAAGCATCATGCCAGAGGCAAGGCCAGCGACGATGTCTACGACGATAGATATCAAAGGTTTGTTAGACAGGATCGCGTTGATGCCTGGTGACAATGAGACAAAGGCTAATGTGGCTGCAGAAGCGGTGTATAGGGTCATTAAGCCGCAAGCCACGCCTGAAGAAAGACAAATCGATCTGCCGCAGTTAGCAGCACAGATCAGTAAGCAGCTGGCAGAACCGAGAGCAGAAACAGAGAGCTTTGGAGCAAAAGTCTTAGCGACACCAGAGATCATGCCGCAGGCAAGACCGGCACCTACAACGATGTTGAGGGGAAGAGAAGCAGTGTTTATTCCACGAAATCTGTCCGAGATAGCGGGTCCTGCTATTTTGATGGCTGGAGTTGATCCTGCGATGACTGCCGTGGCAAAAGAAATGATGAGATTAAACGGAGAGATCCATGAAGTGCCGCAATCAGATTATGAGAGCGGGCTCCAAAAGATGTATGAAATATTCTTGAAAAGCCAGAAACATACAGAATTCTATGGTGAGCGAGACTTACAGGGGAATCCATTTGTGAACTTTTTATCAACGATGCGGGGGAAAGGGCTTCCAGTAAATCTTCATGAGTTTGTTGAAGCGGTTCGGCAGGAAATGATGCGTCAGCCAGCGGGGCGCAGTAGAGCCGAATTTCAGTATGGAGCGGCTGTTTGGATCATGCGTCTTATCAATGCGAACGCTGATTATGATAGGGATGTTTATACCAAGACAGACAATAAACAGATTAGGTCATTATGGAATTTGGTGATCGGCCGTTCAAAACTTTTAGGCCTTGGCGGCACAATGAGAAAGTATATTTGTGATTCGTACAGCACCTTGATGGTAGCTCTTGGAGAAGAAATGGGCATGCCTGCGGGAGTTTTAACGAAGGTCCCTGTACTCGTTGGACAGGACGGGAAGAAATATGCCGCTGGCGGACAGCAGGGAAAAGTAGTTAGCGAGGGGCATGTTGCTGTACTTTTCCAGGTGCCGGGTATTAGGACGGAAATACTTGACCAGGGTAATACACGTGTCAAACATCAGGAAATTCAGGTTTTGACAGCCAATGGTCAGTGGCAAAATGTAACACTTAAGAATATTGCTGCTGGCCGGGGCGAGGCCACGACAGACATCAAGGAATATTATCGGTTATGGGTAGACAATACCAATGATCAACAAAAAGTAGTGGCACTTGGTAAATCTTTGGGTTCCATGGATCCCGTCGAAGCTGAGCAAAAACTTGTTGCGATAAGGTCTAAAGCTCTGCAGGACGGCAGGAGCCCGGTTGTTGCCAGAAACAATGATCTCAGAACAATGCACACACATTTACTTCAAATCGTAGATGATGCCATCAAGGTGGCCCAAAAAAATAAGGCGGCCCGGGCGGGCAATCAAAAGACATCAGGACTTTTAGCAAGGATTAATGTGTTTGAGAGACAAGCACGTGAATATGGGGATCAGTTTGAGGCCCTCAACAACACAGAAAAGAAGTTTCCTGAGGCCGTTGCGGCCATGCAGAACTTAATAGCGCATATTGACATGGTTAGTGGAGAAATTCGTCCCGAGGATTTTCAAGGGGTCAATATTACCAGTGGCGGCCAGCCGTTGACTTTCGAAGGATTCCAAACGCAACTCAGAGAGAGACGTAGGCAGGCTGTAAGCTTTAGGGACCTCGCTGCGAAAAATGTTCAGGCTATGCAAGCGAATGCCGCAGAAGCGATGCGCGTCGGGCATCACAATGGCTTGGTCAGGGATCTCAATAGATTGGTTGGTATTTTTAATGCATTTGCCAACGACAGGGATAGGCTCAAACGCAGTGACAAGATGACAGAGATCATTACAACGATAAGTGGTTTGAAGCCTCAACTGGCTTCAAGTTTAACAGATGCGAATCTTCGAGCACATTTTTCGGAATTAGAAAGAAGGGCCACAGATTTAGCATTGTTGGGGCAGGGGACACAGAATTTTGAGACAAGCATTGCCGGCATGCCGCTTGAGATGACGAAAGTAAATCCAAGCAGTGACCGTTCACAGGAAGTTAAGAAGGTATTCCAATTCAGGAAGGAACTGGAACAGAAGCTGACTGACCATTTTGCCATGAAAACCAGGGCCCAGGCTTCGTATTTGAATTTATATCGTGCGAATATCCAAGTTTTACCTGCAGTAATCAAACAAGGGGATGCGGCATTAAAGAAATTCCTTGCTGCCCATGGGGTTGCCGCAGATAAATTAGATGAAGCAGTTATTGCGATTAAGGGCATTGCTGATGCACGCGCTGAAATTTATGGTATTGCTTTAGATTTACTAAAAGCTAACGGAGTACCGCAAGTAGTTATAGACCAGTTGGTTCTGGGCATGGTTCAAGAAGCAGTAGATCAATCCGCGGCCGTAAGCAATGCCGCCCCCAGCACTGCCAAGAGCGTTTTATCGGCAGGGGTTCCTTTAAATTTAACCGAGTCCCGTCGCGGGCCTCCAGCCGTGGCCAACAAGGTCAATAATCCCCTGGCTGCACAAACTCCAAAGAAAACGATCATTCAGCAGCAACCCGCTACAACTCAGACTCCTAATGTAACTCCGGAAAAGATAGCCAAGCTTGGCGCAGAATATGGCGTTAATCCAGCCCTATTGAAAGCGGCACTTGGTCTTAACGCCAATAATGGACAAGCTCCTGTCGTTGCTAACAATGCCCCCGCCAATCTCTCAATAGGGACCCCTGAGGCTCTGACCGGAATGACCGTTTCGCCGGAGCCTGGGATTGCCCGTTTGCCGCAAGATAACCGGTGGAATGGTTTGTTAATCCAGGCCAGGGAACAGCAACTAGCCAGAGCCAGGGCCATTAATGAGGCCGTAGTCGCGCCCTCCTTTATACAGCCAAGAGGCGTTTTATCAAATCATGATATCGGCCGTATTATTAACGCTGCGAAAAAAGAACATTATGATCTTGCACAGATAGGGGAGTCATTCCGTGAAGCTGTATTGAGGAATTTTGACAGATTGGACCATACGCTGACTGTTTTGGAATCTGCCCGTCGGATAAAAGAGTTAGCAGAAAGGCCTTCCAATCCAGGGTCTTCATTTAAGACCATGGCCATGCCGGTTGCCTTGGCAGATACCTCGATGACAGCAGGCATTGAGGCGGATGACGTTGCCATGATGGCGTGGCATGTGGATAAATTCAAAAAATGGGCAGCGGATGGTGCCGTATTCTCAAATCCTAGGAAGGATATGGCCATAGTGACTGTCACATGGCTTTTGAAGCAGCGCAGGCTTCCGTTGAAAGGAAATAATGACAACACCATCAGAAAAGCTCTTCGCTTGAAACCGGATGAATTCTTTGATTTTGCTTCAGAAGATGTTGAAGCCGGCGGCGACATGGCCATAAAGGCCTTGTCAAGCCCTGAGATGCAGGCAGCTAGAGAGCGACTGGTCCCGATCGTCAGATATATTTTCTACAACGTTAAATTCTCAGGTGCTGATGAACAAGAAGTGGTCCGTCGTAAGGGGATTATGAAGGACATCATCACGGCTCTCTATGGCAATAAAGAGCGGGCAGAGGCAATCTTGCACGTATCTGAAGAAATGCCGAATGCCTTGCCTGAAGGTATTAATGCAGAACAACCCGGGATCATGCCTGTCATCATGCCGCCGATTAACCTGGTCGATGTTCTGGCCATGGGCGCCAAATTAGCCGCAGAGCCGGAATATGCTGAAAATGTTCCGGCCAATACAGTAATGGATGTTCAGCCGACGGATAGAGGGACAGGAGAAGAATCCCTGCTCTTACGGATAGATAAGCGGTATCCATTGGCCATGTCTCCGGTGGGCCCAGGCAACGACGAGGCCATGACAGCGACTACGGCAGACGCTGACATCAAGCTTGTTAAAGGGTTATTGGGAGACTGGATTGCGAAGAATAAGGGGCAATATACGCAACGTTTACAGGCACCGGAGACCGATAACCCTGAGGCCTTCGCAGGATTGGTAAAAGAAGCCCTTAACAATGCAGCACAGGATATTGGAGATCAGATTGGAAAATTACCAGCGGGGGCCCAAAAAGACAGGCTCAATCAGAAATATAAATTTGAATTTAATTTCAAGGTGGGCGAAGATGGGAGAGAGGAGAGCGGACAAAAGGGTGTCTTT
>CAZFON010000170.1:0-4562 GCA_964520185.1 uncultured Planctomycetales bacterium
TATCCGTAATGTCGTCTGTAGTTGACAAAAGGACCGCTGGAACAGAGGTGCAGGACAGGATTATTGATATATAGAACAGGTATTTTGCATTGCTCGATACGGCGGTAGAGATCTTCGTCTTCCCGGGGAGTCAGTTTTTCGTCAAAAAACAGCGAATTTTGAAAAAGCGTAAACTTGCGTATGGCAAAGTTCCCGGTGTCAACATGAAGCGCATATTGCTTTCCGTCTTTGGATGTAACAATGCGGACAGGGTCTGCAATTTGCACGATCAAACGGGTAGTTTGATAAAATGGATTGAGGTTGTGATCATAGGTGATGGCTCCTTGGGCTATTTGGACGTCATTCTGTCCGGAAAAAGCTTTAGAAATATTCAGGAGCCAATCATTGTTCGGAACGCAATCATCATCTAGGAAAACAATAATGTTCCCCTGGGCCGATCTCGTTCCTGCATTTCGTGCCGCCGCCTGTCCTTTATTTTCCTGAAAAATATATTTTATATCCATTTCCGGGAAGGTGCCGAGGACGCTTTTACGTATATCCAGTTTACTGCCATCATCGACAATGATAATTTCAAATAGGAGACGAGGGGATGTTTGTGCCGCTTGGGCAACGGATAAGAGGCATTTTTTTAATTGCTTGGGACGGTTAAAGGTAGGTATGATGACAGATATCTCGACGCCCATAAAAATTACAATTCTTTTGACCGGTCGGTTTTACGGCTCAAGTATGTTATTAGTTTTTAATTATAAATAAAAAGCATCAGAATACAACATGATATTTGACTGGATGGAAGGAAGAGATGATGGATTCTACGTATTTTATCGTATGGGGAGCCCAACGGCCTGTAACGGCAGGAAGATATAGTTTAAAATTGTCCCAGTTCTTGGCAAGTTTATGCTGCGCTATCAGATCGATAACTTGTTGGACATGGTCCGGACCGGTATTGTAAGCTGCAAGAGCGTAATGCAAGGCATAGTTTGGATCCACCCTGGCAGTAAAAAGATCCAGGTTTTCTTTTAAATAAAGCGACCCTGCTTCGATATTGATCAACGGATTGAAAACGCTCTCGGGCTTCCAGTTTTTATTGTACTTTTTGCTGATATAAAGAAAAGTGGGGTCAATGATCTGCATCAGGCCTTTATCATTTGTCGTTCCGAAGGCCTTTTCATTGAACGAACTTTCTTTTTCAATAATGGCCTTGATCAAATAAAAGGGGAGGCCGTATTTCTTGCAAATGAAGAAAATAATAGGATGGTAGCGAAGAACGACGTATAAAGCGCGCAGGGATCTTTTTAAATTCTTAAAAATTTGCCTCATTCCTTTCGTCACATAGAACGGCATGAGGTAATGCGGGTTGCATTCATCGATTTTATGCAAAGGAAGGGTCTCCTTGGACCTGTCGAAAATTTTGATATTTTCTTTAATGGCCTGCTCAAAATCAGGCCGGCTGATCTTTTTATTCCTTAAGAGATGCCGTAAGATCAAATGTTGCCTGTATACCGTTTTCAGGACATAAGAAGCAGGGGAACGGTTGGTCAGCGGCGCTCCGACCAATGCGGCTAAAAAGGAGGTTTCCGCAAGGCTCAAGTCATTAAAATTCTTTCCGTAGATCTTTTCGCTGGCATTAAAAAGACCGTTAGCGTCTTTATCGTCTACGCTGAGGAAATAACATATATTCAAATAGAGTTCGATGATCTGTTGTTTGGATAATCTTTTTTCTAAATTTAGGGCGATCATTATTTCCAGTAATTTTCGGCGAAGGGTCCGGTTTTTGTTCAGCACCAGTTCGCGTACCAGTTGCTGGGTGATGGTGCTTCCTCCTTCGATGAATCTCAGGTTAAGGATGTTCGTCAGGTTGGCGCGCAAAATGGCGATCAGGTCTATCCCATGGTGCTTATAGAATCGATGGTCTTCTATGCAAATGAGAGATTCGCACAGCAAATGAGGAAGGGCCTGGAAAGGGACATAATCAGCGGCCTTTTTTCTTTCATCATATATTTTTAATAATTTGGATATATGATCTGCGGGCATGGTTTTCCAATCTTTAACCGTTGACACTCTCCGTCGGTTACGTTAACATAAGATTCAATATATTTAGAATGATTAATAAGCAAAAAAGTCTCAAACGCCGATATTATATAGTTTAAGGCGACTTTAGGAGAGTTTTTTATGAAAAACAACAAAGTTTTTATTTTTGATACGACCTTGCGCGATGGAGAGCAGGCGCCTGGGGCCACGATGAGCCCTGAGGAAAAGCTGGAAATAGCCTATTCTCTGGAGCGTCTGGGTGTAGATATCATCGAGGCCGGCTTTCCTGTTTCATCCAGGGGGGATTTTGATTCCGTGCAAAATGTCGCCAGACACATCAAGAATTCCTGTGTCTGCGGCCTGGCCCGTTCCATCATCAAGGACATTGATGCCGTCATTGAGGCGGTCAAGCCCGCGAAACACAAACGTATCCATATTTTTCTGGCCACCTCTAAGATCCACCTGCAGCATAAATTAAGAAAGACCGAGGATGAGATCGTGGCCATGGCCATAGAATCCGTCAAATATGCCAGAAAACGCATGGATAATATCGAATTCTCACCTGAAGATGCTTCGCGCACGGAGAAGGAGTTCTTGTACCGTATTTTGGAAGAGGTCATTAAGGCAGGAGCAAGCACGGTGAATATTCCTGATACGGTCGGTTACAGCACTCCGGAAGAATATGGGTCGGTGATCGCAGGCATTTGCAATCATGTACCCAATATCAATAAGGCCATTGTTTCCACCCATTGCCATGATGATCTGGGTCTGGCTGTTGCCAACTCCCTGACCGGGGTGCAACATGGCGCCCGCCAGGTGGAATGCACCATTAACGGCATTGGTGAGAGGGCAGGCAATGCTTCTATGGAAGAAATTGTCATGGCCATCAAGACAAGATCGGATTTCTACGGCTTGTCGACCAATATTAATACAAAGGAGTTTTATCGTATTTCCCGCATGGTCTCCAAGGCCACTGGTTTTGTGGTGCCGCCGAATAAGGCCATTGTAGGCGCCAATGCCTTCCGTCATGAATCCGGCATCCATCAGGATGGTGTTTTGAAAGAGCGCCGGACGTATGAGATCATGAATCCAGAGGATGTGGGGGTACCGTCATCCGAAGGCCTGGTTTTAGGGAAACATTCAGGACGGCATGCCTTTAAAGACCGTTTGAAGAACTTGGGCATTGAATTGCCCGAAGTTTCTTTGGACAAGGCCTTTGCCGCTTTCAAGGATTTGGCAGACAAAAAGAAGGAAATTTACGACGAAGATCTGACGGCTCTTGTCGAGGACCAGGGCCATCTGAGTCATGTGGCGTTTGTTCTGGTGGACCTGATCTCCACCAGCGGTACCAATGTGGCCCCGCAGGTGTCGGTGACCGTTGCCCATAAGGGCAAGAAACAGACCCAGCAGTCAACCGGCGACGGTCCTGTAGATGCCTGTTACAAGGCCATTGAGTCCCTGACTAAATTAAAACCCCAGTTATTGGATTACAGCATCAAGTCCGTCACTCAGGGCAAGGATGCCTTGGGCGATGTGACGGTAAAGGTTTCCATTGATGGAGAGGTGGTCATCGGCCGGGGGGCAAGCACAGACATTATCCAGGCATCGGCCAAAGCCTATATAAACGCGATCAATAAACACCTGGCCCAACAAACGTTGAAGAAATGATCCAGGAGCCTCCGGCCATATACGGGATCATCGGTAATCCGGTCTCCCACAGCCTTTCGCCCGTGATGCATAATGCGGCTTTTAAAGCCTTGGGCGTCAATGCGGTTTACAAATTATTCCCATTGGCAGACCGCGAAGAGCTCCGGCTTTTTATGGAAGATTTGAAAGAAAAGGACAACCCTGTTTTCGGCCTTAATGTTACGGTACCTTACAAGGAAGATGTTCTGCTTTACCTAGACAGCATGGACCCTTTGGCCGATAAAATAGGCGCGGCCAATACCCTTGTTATTGACCATCAGCGCAAGATCAGGGGTTTTAATACTGACGGACCTGGCTTTTTAAGCCATCTTGTTGAGCTTAATGTTACCCTTAAAGATAAAAGGGTCGTCCTATTGGGGGCCGGAGGAACAGCGCGTGCCATCATCAGTGTCCTGTGTCTTGTTCCTGAAGGCCCTGAGAGCATCTATCTTTACAATCGTACGAGAAGCAATGCTGAGTCATTGGTTGAAGAGATCGGCAAAAAGATCAATGCCAGCATTGTGACCATCGTTGATGAGCCGGAGGACTTGAATATTGAACTTGCGGATATCTTGATCAACACGACCAATGTAGGCATGAAGGAAAGCGACCCGCTTTTGATCGATCCGGGATCCCTGCATAAGGACATGCTGGTGTATGATGTCATTTATAGCCCTGTCGAAACAAAATTATTGGCGCAGGCGCGTCTAAAGCAGGCGCAGACGGCCAACGGCCTGGGCATGCTGTATTACTAGGGTGTTTTAGCTTTTTGGCATTGGTCAGAAATGGAATTGGACGAGGACATCAAGAAAATAATGAGAGAATCTTTGGAGAAAGCATCCCATGGG
>CAZFON010000171.1:0-4546 GCA_964520185.1 uncultured Planctomycetales bacterium
CCTATCCTCATGATTTCACGAAGAGAAAGCTGAGCTAATTTTTCAGGGTTTGTTACTTTTGCCGCATTGACACCAAATATGGCCATTGTATTAGTTAAATCCATCCCCTCTAATTGTTGCTCCGGACGCAGATAAAGCTGGACCTGATTGGTATCATTCTTGATGGCCCTTGCCAATATCGGCATTCGCCCCTGTCTAACGATTTGTTTTAAGACAGACGGTAATTCTCCATCCGATATTGACGCTAAATAATTATCAAGCTCTTGGGGCTGGGCTTGCGTTGACAAAAGAACTATCCCATTATTATTCTGCAGCTCTTTTAAAGTCTTAATCTGATCATCAATATATTGAATGGCTGAATTTTTCATTGGCTCATTGTCGGCAAACGCTTTTAACGCACCTGCTTTGGCCATGCCTAATCGATCTATGGCTATCCCTATGGCCTTCAGTTGCACAGAATCCGGCGCTACTGCGGCACCCGGAGCCTCTTGCCAATTCTTATCTACATATGCCCCAAAACCTGAATTGGCCAATACTACCTTTTTGTTTATTTCCGCTAATTTATCAGCAAAATCTGTTGTCTTAACATTACTGATCATCATCGCATCACCTTGGGGCTTAACATCTTCCCTGCTCGGTGCTAATTGGACAAAGCCGAGCTCTCTTAAAATTTCTTTGGGTCCGGTAATATCAACAACTACATCTGCCCCTTCCCTATCATTAATCTTCCCTCGTTGAGTGATCACTACGCCTCCCAGCCCGAGTACCGGACTGCGGCTGATTTCAAAATTGCCTTGTCCATCAATCGGTACCGTCAATCCTTTTACAGGATCTATTAAGAAGGCTGTCGGCTTGCCTGATTGATCTTTGATGATCCTCGCGTTAGCATGCGTGGCCAGTTGACGTTCCAGTTTTTCCCGCTGCTGATGGACCTTGTCCGCCTGCTCTGATAGATCGCTGCTAAACGGATTAACCTCCATCACCTGTGGAATTTCTGCTGGGGGATTATTAAATCCATTCATGCTTGTCATTTCTGATGCCGGTGTTCTGGCGGGATTAAATAACCCGGGATTCTGCACATTCTGTCTCTGGCTCTCAGCCGGCAGATCAGTGGTAGCCATCCTTATATTGGGACTACTCATCAAGGCCGTATCTGCCAATTCGTTGATACTTCTTAATTTAGTTGCGATTTCTTCTTCGCTTGATTCAGGCGCCCCAACTCTCATGATCTCATGAAGAGCAAGCTGGCCAATCTTATCGGCATCTGTTGCTTTTGCAGCATTAAAACCAAAATGAGTTACTATCTTGTCTAAGTCTATATTCCCACTTTTTATTGCTTGCGCCGCTCGCAGATAAAGCTGAACTTGGTCTGAATCATTCTTTACAGCTCTTGCTACAATGGTTGATTGCGCCTGCCCTTGTTTAACGATTTGCTTTAAGACAGCCGGTAATTCTGCATCCGGTATCGATTGTAAATACTCCTCAAGATCCCGGGCTTGGTGTTGGGCATCTATTCCAAAAAGGACCACCCCATTATTTTGTTGAAGTTTTCTTAAAGCCTGGATTTGATCATCTATCCCAAAATAATTAAGGTAGGCGTTTCTCTTGGATTCATTGGCAAATTGTTTAGAAAGCCCTTGTTTGGCCCTCTCTAATCGATCTATTGCTGCACCTATGGCCTGCATCTCTACGGTATCCATCGCTGGTACAGACTTCTGGGCATCTTCCAAATGCTCGACCACATAATCCTCAAAACCTGAACTTGCTATGGAAATCTTTTGAGCTACCCTCTTTAATGAATCATTGAAAATAGAAAGACTGACATTGCTGATCGTGGTTGTCTTGCCCTGCGATTGAATATCTTTCTTCATCCGTGCCAATTGAGTAAAACCAAGGTCCTTTAGAACATCCTTCGGGCCGGCAACATCAACGAACATTTCCACTTGCCCTTGATCGTTAATCCTGCCTCTTTGCGTAATCTCCACTGATTCCAGATCACGGATGGGGCTGCGGCTGATTTCAAAGTTACCCTGTTCAATCGGTACAGCCAAACCTCGCTGGCGATCCACCAAATATTCAATAGGCTTGTTAGATTGGTCCCTGATCACCCCTGTATTAATGTTCAATGTCTTTCCATCAGACAATGGGGCCTCGCCGGATTTGAATTTATAAACATATTCCTTGCCTGTGTGATCATCCCTGACCGTTACCTGACTTTCTCCTCGGGCTAGGGCTCTATAAATTTCAAAAGCTCTCTTTTCTTTGAAAACCTGCACCTCGTGAGCTCCTGTATCGACGCGGCTGTAGTTTTCATGTTTTATTGTTTCCGCAAACAACTCCACATTGTTAAATCTTTCATTTTCCCTGCCAATATCTTTCAGGTAAGGTTCGATCTGTGTGGCAGCTTTGGTGAAATAAATATTAGCCTGCTCCTCCGCTGTGCCTTTGGTCCCGTTTGTCCCCTGATGCGCCGCGGGTATGCTTCCCTTCATGACGCGCTTATAGTCCGCAATGGTCGCTGTATTGATCTTAGCCCCTTCTTTAATAAGTTGACGGTACGCTTTAATGACGACCCCTTTTTCTTTATCAGATATCGATGCCTGAATCATCCCCATTAATGCCTGATCATCGTTGATCTTGACAACACTTTGATCATTATCAGATAATTCATTCAAAGCGGCCAAGGAAGTATCCATGCGTTCTTTGATTCCTTCGCCATCAATGGGGTCATAATATATGCCCAACAAAGAATCGCCGTTAAGGGAACGTTCCAGTTTTCCCCTGGCCTCGCGTACCTTTTGTATCTCTGCCTGCCAATTTTGGGCAGCGCCAGCGCCTTCCAAAATGGGTGCTGGACTGGATCCCTCTTCCGGTGTGTGTTTGGAAAATGCTATCTCCCTGCGTTTTAAATCCTCGATAGCCTTCAAAACACCTAAATAAAGATCGTAGGACCCGTCCTTCCTTCCCTTTAATTTCTTCGCTGATTCGTGCGTGATCCTTACAGCCTTACCGTTCTTAATATCAGGACCATAGATAACGCCCTGGACCATGTTCATTAGGATATTGAATGCCTCCCTATGTGATTTGCCTCGATCAGGGTCTGCTATCTTGGTATATTCATCCTTGGTAAGATCCAGAACTATCTGCCCTTTTTCGGCCCCTTGCCTTGCATTCTCTATATTAAATCCTAATTTCTGCAATTTCTCCTTAGAGCCACTGACTGTAAAATGAGTTTGTTTTATTTCTCCTTTATCACGAGGATCGCGTAAAATATCCAAAATTTTAACCTTCTCATTGTCTGCAATTCCGTTCTGGGTTGCGATTTGTCCTATTAGCGCTTCTACCTCCGCCTGGTTTGATCCCTGGTCTAAATTTAAAGTTAGACCAACCTCGGTATCCGAAATGTCCTTGACCATGCCTCTACTTCTTAAAGCCTCCAAAACTTTCGGATGAATATCCTTCTTAGCAATCGTCCCCCAATTGATCCTGTTTTTTACTCTGGAAATTGCGTACCCCTTTAACCCAATCTGGCTATCTGCCCAGAAACTATCATCGCCCTCAAGGTCATATCTCTGGAACTTCTCCGTGTCCGGATTGTACTGGGAGACCGCCACCACTTTGTTCCCATTCTGGCTGTCATAGATAAGCTGTGTCTTGAATTTCCATTCTTCATTGGGATTCACCTGTGCCCCCATGTAGGTCACTGGCGCTTGCGTTGGGTTAGTGAATGTAACCGTTGCCTGCGGATTGGTGGCGTTGGCCGCATAGTTCATGTTAATGCGCGGGATAGATAAGGCATTGTCTAATTGTCTGCTGATGGCGCTTTCGCTTAACGAACGGCCGACAGCTGAATTATTGACCCACTGGCTGAAGGAATTGCCATTGACCCAACGACCGACGACGTTATCACCCAAAAGCCTCTCGGCGACGGGCTGAACAGCAATCTGTTTAGTAATCTGCAGTTGTCCCCGGGCATGGTCTGAAGTGAACTCCGGCAATTCTGAAGCCTCAACGCTCCGGAGAACTTCAACAATGTCTTTCAGATTTTTTGCCTCTCCAAAAGTTTTTGACGTTAGGCTGGGTTTGCTAAAATCGACATCTACATCTGCCTCAGATAATGCATGAATATCCCGGTCAATTTCCTTGGCTATTTCCGGATGAGATTTTTGTAATTCTTGATATATTTCTCCATCTTTAGCCAGTCCCTCTTGTAAAAATCTTAATGTCTGCTTCAATACATCGTTATAAACTTCCCCGACGGGTTTTACATGATTATCTATGTTTTGGCGTTGCCGGGCAGTATCTTCTTCCAGAGTTTGAATTTTTAGTTCCTGCAACTTTGCACGAAGACCTGTACTTGTCACACGGCTAATGATAGAATCCAAAATATTAACTGGCGTTTGGTGTAGAAAATCCAATAATTCAGAATTGAGGTTATTCTTATCCAGTTCAACTTGATTGGTGCGGGCCACTTGCAGGTAATTATCCAACCGGCCCGTTGAATCGCCCAATACCACAAGGTACTTGTCTACCTGCTGATGCACAT
>CAZFON010000172.1:0-4527 GCA_964520185.1 uncultured Planctomycetales bacterium
GAAGGCTCTGGGGTGTTTGACTCTAACCCAACCACTCTTGCATCGTCTGTTAGGGGTCGGCACACGAAACGAAAAAATCGAATGGCAAAGCAGGGGTTCCAAGCCCTAACTTTTTGACTAGAGACTCATCCCTAAGTCTTTTAAAAAGGATGGCTGGACCAGGCAGTTCTTAAACCGGGGCATTGATACCAAAATAAAGAAAATATGATCCTGAATTTCGTTTGTGGCTTTAGGGATAACCCCGACAGAAAGTGAGCATAAGCCCGTCATAGTATCAGCCGTTTTTATGGAGTATCGGCAGACGTTGGTGTTGCCTAAAATGTTTTCCTTGTGCCATTTGTGCAATTACTGCTCGATTTCGTGTTGGAATTACCAGTTTCAGCTTAAAAGTTCTCTCATTTAACCAGTCTGGGCTCCCAGTAATTTTTAATCTTTGTTTCTGACGTTTCTGATCTTTGTTTAAGCGTGTAAGGGGGCAACTGAGGAAATCAAACAGGTTCTAACGCTGTCCCACCAGCGACCCCAGTTTTTTCTATTGTAATCATTTGTTATTACATAAGTTACAACCTCTCTATTTTACCCTTGACGGGACGTTAGAACTTTTAAATGTCCTGTGAACGCAATCTAACCCACCTGTTTTACCTAGGTACAATTGATTCTATTTTGAATACTTCTATAATTTATCAATAGTAACAATCTTATAATAATGGTAAAGAAAGAAGGACCTTATGAGTAAAACGAATACAGCCAAGAACAACGTGATGATCAATCCCGATAACGCAATCATACTACTGATCGATCACCAGAGTGGTCTATTTCAGTTGGTCAAGGATATGTCGGTACCGGAATTGCGCCGTAACGTGACCGCGCTCGCCAAAGTAGCCACGATGCAGAAAATTCCGGTCATTACCACCGCTTCGGAGCCTGAAGGCCCCAATGGTCCGGTGATTCCCGAGATTCACCAAGTTGCTCCGCACGCCCAGTTTGTGGCACGACAAGGACAAATTAATGCCTGGGATATGCCAAATTTTGTCAAGGCGATCGAGGCAACCGGCCGTAAAACGCTAATCATAGCTGGCACGTTAACTAGCGTCTGTCTAGCCTTTCCTTGCATCAGCGCAGTGGCTGCCGGTTACAAGGTGTATGCCGTGGTGGATGCATCCGGAAACTGGAGCAAGATGGCTACCGATCTGACTATCGCTCGGCTCGCGCAGGCTGGCGTGATCCCGATTGATACAATGGCGGTAGTCTCGGAATTGCAAAAGACCTGGAACCGTCCGGACGCGCTGGAATACGCCAATCTTTTTGCCGACTACATGATGCCAAATTATCGGTTGCTAATGGAGAGTCATCAGAAGGCGCAGGATGCCACCAAATCGACAAAGAAATAGGGCGTAAGATTTTCTGAGGCTAATAGCTTCCGGGGAAACAATTTCCGGTTTTTAAGGATAATAAAAATGAGTTGGCGTTAAGCAACCATTAAACAGGTTCTAACCTTCTCCCGCCAGCGACCACAACTTTTTTTATTTCGTAACTATTTGTAAATACGTAAGTTACGAGTCATTTATTTTGCCCCTGACGGGACGTTAGAACCGCTTTTAACATTTCTTTCCCTATAATTCCCTAAATTCTTCCTAAGTGGTTCTCTTATCTTTAAATGTTGTATACTTAATTTTAGGAGTAATATTTGTAAATTATGATAACCCCATTATCCAAACATACAAAATGTCATTTCCGACTGTTTTTATCGGGAATCTTGATTTTAGCATTTTTATTAAATCTTATAGGCCCGTTGCCTATCGTCCAAGCCCAAGATTTTGTTTTACCTGCCCCTGGTGTGATGGTTCCTTTAAGTCCAGAATTTAGTCCTCCGATATTAAAAGGCATCAAAGTCCATCCTGATAATCCATTCCGGTTTGATTTCATCTTGGACAAGGGGGATTCCAGTTTAGTCAACCAAACGCTTAAAGTTGAATCATTCAAACTCATCAAATACTTCCTGGCGTCCCTGACTATCCCTGAGAAAGACCTTTGGGTCAATCTCAGTCCCTATGAAAAAGATAGGATCATTCCGCAGTCCTTTGGGCTGACCGAAATGGGGCGGGACCTTCTGGCAGAAGACTATATGCTAAAGCAAATCACAGCCAGCCTGATTTATCCGGAGGACGAGATAGGCAAGAGGTTCTGGAAGCGTGTTTATGAGGAGTCGGCTAAGAGATATGGAACAACGAATATCCCGGTTAACACGTTTAACAAGGTATGGATAGTACCTGAGAAGGCCGTTGTGTATGAGAATGCAAAGGCAGGGTCAGCGTATGTTGTGGAATCAAAACTTAAGGTCATGCTAGAACAAGATTATCTTTCACTTGAGAAACATGAAGGGACTCAATCCAATCGGGTCCAGACTAAAGATACTAACCAATTAGGCAGTCAAATTGTTCGAGAAGTTGTTATCCCTGAGCTTACTAAAGAAATTAACGAAAACAGAAACTTTGCCCAACTCCGCCAGATTTACAACTCACTTATCCTTGCTACTTGGTATAAGAAAAAAATTAAGGATAGTATTTTATCGCTTGTATATGCGGATAAAAATAAGGTAGCTGGTGTTAACATTAGTGATCCAAAAGAAAAGGAGAAGATTTATCAACGCTATCTGAAGGCATTCAAGAAAGGCGTGTATAACTATATAAAAGAAGAACAAGACCTTGTGACGCAGGAAACTATTCCTAGAAAATATTTCTTAGGTGGTGTCAATTACGCAATGATTGGGCAAGAGGCAGAAAAAATAATAAAATTTACGAACGACCTGCCTGATGCGGCAATGATCAGTGACGACAATGCGGTGGTTGTTGAGGCAAGGCTTGATCAAACAAATAAAACGATAACACAAAAAGGAGCTGGAGATTAAGTCGAAAATCATGGGGGCTCCAATTCAATTCAGGTTAATGATGTTGAAAGAAGTTTTTACACTGGTGATTTAGATTCTGAAAAGAAGGTGGAAATATTGATAAAACGTCTTTTATCATCCCCTTCTTATGAAGAGATCAGGAAGATTATCTTTTTATTTAGTTTTCACAAAGAAGAAACGAGGAGGCAGTTCATTGGACTGGTAGATGATTGGTTAAAAGTTTTGGGAAAAAATGCGCAGGATTTAAATGCTTTGGAGCAATCTAATCAACAGTTGTACAAACGGAAAAATGAGATAGAACAGCAAGTCGGTCTAGACGGTTCGCTTAATAAAGACATATATGAAGTTCAAAGGCAGTTAAGTACGCTTAAAGAACAAAACGCGTTATTAAGGATGTTGAATTCTCAGAAAATATCGGGGTTGGAAGCGCGATTAACCCTTCTCAAAAATCAGCAGCAAAAATTGTACGATGAATTAAAGGATTTTAAAACTTCGCAGGAAGATAATTATAAGAAACGAAACGATATACAAGCTTCCACATCTGGAATCTATGAATCTTTTTATCATATTTTGGATCTTGGAGAGGACGTCCCAGAAGCAATCTTAGCGAGTTATGGTATGGAAATATTTCCAATTCTGGATCGGCTTTTCTCCCGGTATCATCAGCATGAAAATCGAGACTTAGATCAACAACGAGAGGCCAGAGCCGCGGATGTTATCAGAACTATTGGCCCAGCAGCGGTAAGAACGCTACAAGAAGAATGGCTTCAGGAGACCTTAGAATATCATAAGCGGACATATGGATATGCATCTGTCGATCGAATGCATTACTTAGGAAGAGCTTTAGCCAGAGTGGGTGAAGACGCTTTGCCGGGCCTACTTGGAATATTAAAAGACCATCCAGAGTTAACCTCTGATGTTATTAATATTTTTGTCTGGATGGGGCCTAAAGCAGCAAACGCAGTTGATGATCTTATCACGCATATTCAAGGGCTGGAAGGAAGAGGTTATTATAATCACGAGCAAATTTTAAGCATAATAACTGCATCTAACCCAACGGATTTAAGAGCTCTTCCCGAGATGATGGAGCGGATTCGCAATGCCCCCTATGATTCTTGGACAGTTAGTTTTGAGTTAGCTGTAATTGAACGAATTAAGAACTTAAGCAATGAAAATGCCGATATTTTGATAGAGCGTATTCGTAAAGCACCCTCCAATTATAATATTTCTAGAGAACTACAATCCCTACCCAAAACGGACTATGCAAGGAGGCAAGTTTTGCCTCTTTTGGTTCAAAGGATCTCAAACATTGATGACCGTAATTATGATGCGAGGGATAGAAAAGAGTTGGATTATATTCTTCAGTTTGGATTGGGGTATCCCTCTTTGTGTGTCGAATTCTTTCTGCGTTTTGTGAATAGCCATAAAGGTGGATGGGGTCATAATACTCTAGAAAAGATTGTGCCAAAAGTTGAGGAGCTATTAAACACGATAGCACAGAAATGGAACGAGGATGGTTTACCAGAAGAAGGTATCGCTATTTTATTAAAATATTTTCAAGGAAATAGTTCGTCTCAATTTATGCGTGCAAATGAAGATTACATGCATTTATTTTTTAA
>CAZFON010000173.1:0-4511 GCA_964520185.1 uncultured Planctomycetales bacterium
ACTCTTTTTGGGTGACCTGGATGGCCTTTAATTTATCTTCCAGAACTTTAAGCTTGGTTTTCTTAGATTCAAACTCGGCCTTGAACTTTTCTACTTCAGCGGGTTTTTCGCGCAATTCGCGCCTGAAACGGAAAATCTCCTCGTCCATGACCTGAAGCTCAACCAGTTTCTTGATCTGGTCCTTTAAATTTTGACCGGTCACTGCCATATTTTCCCCGTTGATGCCGAAGTTATATAATTGGTGGACTCAGAAGGATTTGAACCTTCGACCTTCGCCATGTGAGGGCGACGCTCTAACCAACTGAGCCATGAGTCCCTCGTATCCAAAATGGGCCCACCTGGACTCGAACCAGGGACCAAGGGATTATGAGTCCCCTGCTCTACCGACTGAGCTATAGGCCCGTCTAAATGGGTTTCACTAAATCGTATGGGGCCCTTTAAAGAAGCATGAATATTAACATATTTTATATACTATGGGTAGGAAAAATTTTTAGGGGCGGGAGGCTTCTTTGACCTCTTTGATAAACTTAACATCGGCCTTGCAGCCCAAGGCCACTGCTTTCTGGAAATCTGACAGGGCCCGGTCATATTGCTTTAACTGATAAAATACCAGCGCACGGTTATGAAACGCCTGCCAGTAACCGGGATCTAATAAAATAGCCTGGTCAAAATCGGAAACAGCTTTCGATAAATCGCCCTTTCCGGCATAGCTAAGGCCGCGATTGTAATAAACATTGGGGTCCCGGGGATCGATCTCCAAAACCTTGTCGTAATCGGCAATGGCTGGCGCGTAATTATATTGGCTTGCATAGGCAAAAGCCCTGGCCTTGTAACTACTGGCATCATGAGGATCGAACTTGATCGCTTGGGTAAAATCGGCAATGGCGCCCGGGAATTGGCCCTGCTTCTCTAAAAGTAATCCACGGTTATAATACGCATCTGCGGAAGCCGGATTAATGGCAATGGCCCTGTCCAAATCCTCGATGCTCAATGGGTGATTGCCATCGTAGGCAGAGACATTCGTCGTACCGAAAATAAATACACCTATTAAAAAGAAAAATCGCTTCATCTCTTTTCTTCCCAGGAGCCGCCCAAGTATTGGATGAGCAATACGCAGGCGTTCAGGCGCTGGCCTAAAAGGGCAAGGTCGGTTCTTTGGGCGTTTAAGCTTGTCGCTTGGGTGGTTATGACATCCAGGGCGCTGACTGTCCCTGCCTTGTACTGATTGCTCTCAAGCTCAAAAGCTTTTTTAGCGTCAGCTACTGTCTGGCCTTGAATGTGCTCTTCCTGTTCTAAAATGCGAAGCGCGGCCAAATTATCTTCCACCTGGGCTATGGCGGTCAATACGGTCTGACGATATGCGGCCACATCAGCGTCATAAACAGCCTTGGCCTGGGCTTTCTGGGCCTGGCGCAGGCCTGCATCGAAAATAGTTTCAGCCAAAGCAGGGCCCAGGGACCACAACGGATTGGGCGATGTAAATAAACGGGACAGCGAGGAACTTTCATAGCTTGCCGAAGCGCCTAAGGTCAACGTTGGAAAATAAGCGGATTCGGCAACTCCTATCAAAGCGTTGGCCGAGGCGACTGTCCGCTCTGCCGCGGCAATGTCCGGCCTGCGTTCCAGCAGTTGCGAGGGAAGACCGGCAGGGACAACGGGCACTTGTACGGTCAAGCTCAGGGAAGGAATGGAAAAATCAGAGGCTGGTTTGCCGATCAGGACCGCTATCGCATGCTCGATCGCTGCACGCTGCACTCCAATATCAATAGCCTGGGCTGTAATCGCCTCGAGCTGGGTCTTGGCCTGGATGACATCGGCTTGGGAGGCCACCCCACCGGTATATCGGTTTTGGGTCAGGGTATAAAATTTCCTGTAAATGTCTACTGTATCATCAAGGGTCTTTTTTTGCTCATCCAGGGAGGCGAGCTCAAAATAGGCCTGGGCCAATTGGGCATGCGCACTCAGACGGGCATTCTCTAGATCAGCGCTGCTCGCCTGGGCATTGGCACCGTAAGATTCTATGGTCCGCCGGATCTTGCCCCATAGATCCACCTCCCAGGTGACATCGGCGTTTAACAACGTTGTTGATGTGGCATATTTTGACTTCGCGGCGCCGGGATGCGCATCCGTATAGGAAGCGTTCGTCGTCAAGATCGGGAAGAAGCTCGATCTGGACGCTTTGACCAAGGCATAGCTTTCAGCATACTGTGCCTCGGCCTGCGCGATGTTCTGATTTGAGATGTTCACTTGTTCTTCCAGGGCGTCGAGTCGGGGGTCTTTAAAAATTTTCCACCAGGCGCCGCGGGCAATGGCATCCTGGGGCTGGGCCGGTTTCCAATCCTTGTTCTCTTTATAGACGGCAGGCAAAGGCGCTGACGGTCTTACATATTTAGGACCGACCACGCAACCGGACATTAAAAAACTGACGGCTGGTATAATTAAAAAAGGTGACAGGTACATTTTTCTAATAAATTTAGTAAGAAAAATGTACCTGTCACCTTTTTTGTCACATTTTCTCACGCTGAACATGGAAGTGCCTTTCGCTGATTCATATTATATATCTTTTCATACCAAATCCTGAAACGTTCCATATAAAGATAGATCACCGGCGTCGTATAGAGAGTGAGCATTTGGCTGAAAATCAGTCCGCCGATAATAGTGATGCCCAACGGATGGCGAAGTTCCGAGCCCATGCCTGTGCCAAAGGCCAACGGCAGGGCCCCGAATATCGCGGACATGGTTGTCATCATGATAGGACGGAACCTCAGAAGACAGGCCTCATAGATCGCATCCCGGGGGCTTTTGCCTTCCAGACGCTCGGCATCAATGGCAAAATCAACCATCAGGATCCCGTTCTTCTTGACGAGCCCGATCAACAAGATCAGCCCTATCATGGCGATGACCGATAATTCCGTATGAAAGATCATCAGAAAGACCAGGGCACCCACCCCGGCGGACGGCAAGGTCGACAGGATGGTGATGGGATGGATATAACTTTCATATAAAATACCCAGCACGATATAAACCGCGGCCAACGCCGTCAAGATCAATACCGGTTCGCTGCTCCATGATGCCTGGGCAGCCTGCGCTGTACCCTGAAAACTACCGTGGACAGTCACCGGTAACACCAACTTGTTCATGGCCGAATTAATGGCATTGACCGCATCACCCAACGCCACCCCCAGCGGCAAATTAAACGAAAAGGTGATGGCCGGAAACTGGCCTTGATGGGCCACGGCCAGCAACGTGGTCGATGATTCATAATGGGCAAACGCACTAAGAGGGATCAAGGTCCCTTTCGTTGATCTTACATAGATATATTTTAATGTTTCCGGCCGCTGCCAGTATTTAGGTGCCACCTCCATCACGACATAATATTGGCTTAACTGGATATAGGTGGTCGATACTTCCCGCTGGCCAAAAGCATCATAAAGGGTGCTGTCAATGGCCTGGGCGCTGACCCCCAGGCGTGCTGCGGTATTGCGGTCTATGATCAGGTCAGTCTCCCGGCCTTTGTCTTGTTTATCGCTGCTTAAATCAGCTATTTGAGGGAGCTTGCGCAACACGCTCTCCACCTGGGGGGCCCATTTGTTGAGCTCCGGCAGGTCGTTGCCTTGCAGGGTGTACTGGTATTGAGCATTTCCCATCCTGGCACCGACATTCAGGTCCTGCACCCCTTGAAGATACGCCGGAGCGCCGGGGACCTGGGCCAGCTTTTTACGTAACCTGGCAATCACTTGATCTGTTGAGACCTTGCGCTGTTCCAAAGGTTTAAGCTCGATAAACATCCGCGCCGTGTTCCTGTTGGACCCGCCGCCGGTGAAAGCCGCTGCCGTATCAACGGCAGGGTCCTTCATGACGATATCGACCACTGCCCTTAATTTCTTTTGCATGGATTGAAAAGAAATATCCTGGGAAGCTTGAATATTTCCCATTAAACGCCCGGTGTCCTGCTGGGGGAAAAGACCGGTGGGACTGACCCTAAGCAACAAAACGGTCGTCACTAACGCCGCCAGCGTCAAAGAAAGCATGAGACCCTGGTGCCGTAGGGCCCAGGACAGGCTTCTTTCATAACCGCGGTGCAGCCGCATGAACATGCCCTCGGTGGTATTATAAAAACGGCCGTGGTCCTCTTTTTTCTTCGGTCTCAAAAGAAAAGCGCACATCATCGGCGTCGTGGTCAAAGAGATCACCATGGAGATCACGATGGACACGGAAAGCGTCAGGGCAAATTCGCGTAATAGGCGGCCGACGACCCCGGCCATGAGCAGGATGGGTGTAAATACCGCAACCAACGAAACGCTCATCGAAAGAATGGTAAAACCGATCTCCTTGGCCCCGCGGATGGCCGCTTCCTGAGGGGCCATCCCCTTCTCGATGTAACGCGTGATGTTCTCTACGACGACGATCGCATCATCGACCACAAAGCAGGTGGCGACGGTCAGGGCCATGAGGGACAGATTGTCCAGGCTGAAATGCAAAAGATACATGACCCCGAAAGTGCCGATGAT
>CAZFON010000174.1:0-4508 GCA_964520185.1 uncultured Planctomycetales bacterium
TGCCGGACAAACAGGGGCAACGCCAACTTGTCAATGCCAGGTCAACATGACCGTGACCTCTACTACCAGTTAAAAAAAGGTGACAGGTACATTTAATAAAGGTGACAGGTACATTTTTCTAAGAAAAATGTACCTGTCACCTTTATTAGTCACTTTTATTGACTCTATTTTTCATTGACTGAATTAAAAAATTAACTATACTAAATTCCATGTTACCTCTTATCATTATCAGTTTCGGCATCCTCTCGCGCATTATCTTGCACACTCCTAATTTTTCGCCGGTATTAAGCCTGGCCTTATTAAGTGGTATGTACCTTAAAGGCCGCTTTCAGCCGGTGCTGGTGCCCTTGGGCCTAATGATTTTGGGCGATCTCGTCCTTGGTTTCTATGGCTTTGAGATGCTCCTGGTATGGCTTAGCATTGCTGCCATCAGCCTCTTGGGTCTTTGGCTCAAGGAGAACAAAAGTTTTTTAAATGTCTTAAGCGGCAGCATGGCATCAGCCGTTGTCTTCTTTATTATTACCAATTTTGGCTCGTGGCTTGTCCTGTATCCTCATACCATGGCCGGCTTGCGTGAGTGTTATATCCTGGCAATTCCTTTTTTCAGAAGCAGCCTTGCCAGTACCATGGCTTATAGCTTGGTCTTTTTTACTGCTTACGAGTGGATTTTAAAACGCTGCCAAAGCAGCGTTCTGCAACGATATATTTAAAAAAACATACGCGTCCAGGGAAATCCCGTGCGAATCGGGAACAGTCCCGCTGCGGTAAGCCCCTTTCGGGGGCAAGTCCGAACACCTGACGGTATTTAAAATGCTGAAGTAACCTGCGTGCGAACAGGCTATCAGGCGCATATATTGAAGTTGTGCAGGGAACAACCTCAATCGTTTAAGACGATTGGGGTTTTTTATTTATCAGGAGAACAATATGAGAATTTTAAGTTTGATCTTTGTGTTGATTTTGGCCGCCATTAATGTAGCACAGGCAAATGTCTACAGTGATTTAGGCACTCTGGTTGTTGAAGCATCGCGCAGTAATGATACCGTCGGCAATATGAACAAAGATGTTGCTATTATTACCTCTGAGGACATTGACAATGCGCCGGCTAAAAACCTGCCGGAATTGTTAAGGGAAGTGCCGGGTGTTGATGCCAGAGTAGATAGCAATATTAAAGACCAGCAAATCCATATGGGTCAGTTCGGTGAATCGAGCCCGGCCAATGTCGTGGTCCTGGTTGATGGAAGGCGTTTGAATAGTCCTGACAGCGCCCCTCCGGATCTGTCTTTGATCGACCTGAATTCCATCGATCATATTGAAGTCATCCAGGGCGCCAGCACGGTGCTTTACGGGGACAATGCCACCGGCGGGGTCATCAATATCATCACCAAAAAAGGCAGGGAAAATACCAGACCGTCCATTACATTAACCAGCGAAATAGACAGTTATAAAGGCAATAAAGACGGCATAGCTGTAAGCGGCGGCCTTCCTAAATTAAGCTACGCCTTTGATTACGACCGTCAGCAAAGCAATAATTACCGCACCCAGAATAATTTTTGGGCCAATGATTACGACTCGCGCCTGAACTATAACCCTACGGATATTTTCGGCATTGATTTTTCGCAAGGTTATCACCTGGACCGCTATCGCCTTCCCGGGGCAATAAGCATCGCTGATTATTTCAGCACATTTCACGGACAAACGATCCCCGGCATCAGCTCTGTCGGACGGACAGGCGTCAACCCCTTCGCTATTGCTTATGGAACGACCTCGGACTCCCATTTTGATATTACCCCGCATTTAAAAATTGATGCCGGTACGAGCACCGCCGATCTGTCTTTGTTTACCTCCTCAAGAAAAAGCCTTTCCAATATTGTTGACCCTGGCTCCGGATTTGCCACCAATTATGAAACCGAGTCCTATGAATTCCAGCCCAAGCTCATCCTGTCAACGCCATTAACCGACCGTTTGGATAATAAATTGACCACCGGATATGATTATATTTATTACACGGAAAAACGGCGCATCAACACCCCTGCTCCGGCCCTTGAAGACATTGTGCAAGCGAGCGAAGCCTCGCAGGGCGTTTATTTATTGGATGAATTGGCCTTGGACAATCATTGGCTTTTTAATACAGGCGTGCGTGGCGCCTGGGCCAACTATGTTTTCAAGCAAACTCAACAAACGCCTTCCAAATTTGACCGCTCCCCCACCACCGAAGGATATGAAGGCGGCTTGGGTTACAAATATAATCCGGATTCAAAAATATTCGCGAATTACACCCGTTCTTACCGCCTGCCGAACCTCGATGAATTTTTCCAGAACCCTTTTCCTTTCTCCGGCGGAGACTCTCCGGAATCGATCCAATCCGGTCTCACGTATCAGGTGGGCAATCAATATCAATTAGGTGTCAGGGACCATAGTTTAAAAGGCATTAACATGGGAATTACCGCGACCGAAGCCCAATATAAGAACGAAATTTACGATGACCCTAATTTAGGCAACACTAATTATGGCGGCAGGACGAGGCATTTTAGTGAAGAGGCGGACATTTCCGTGGAATTATTCAACCGGAAAATTGAACCATTTGCCAACATCACCTTCCAGCAAAGTGAATTTATTAAAGGGGCCTTTTCCGGCAGTCAGATCCCGGATGTTCCGGACCAGCTGGCCCACGCGGGCATAACCTTTCGGCCGCTGGAGCGTTTAAGCACGACCTTTTCAACCGACTTTGTTGGAAAACGCTACGGGATAGGAGATGACGCTAATCTTTTTCCTAAGGTAAAACGATATAATACTGTTAACTGGAATGCCAGGTATGGATTTAGGAATGTTGAAGTGTGGGTAAGTTTAAATAATATATTCAATACTCATTATTTTATTTATGGTTCCAGCTATGGCCTTGATTTTGGCAGCGCACCGGAGGTTTATTACCCCGCCCCCGGCCGCAATATCGCGGCAGGCCTCAAAGTGACGTTTTAAAATAAAGGTGACAAATAAAGGTGACAGGTACATTTTTCTAATAAATTTTTGTAAGAAAAATGTACCTGTCACCTTTATTTGTCACCTTTTTTCAATTAAATCACAGTACCAAAAAGCAGCATCAGAAGTCTTACAACAAACGCAGTCCTTATTATCCGGTATAGTTTTTGGCTTGGCATAGGTACGCCTGACCTTCTCCCCCATACTGAAATCCACCGGATTACGGAAAATAGGTCCATTGAAAGCAAAGGAATGATATTCCCCGTTCTCTCCGCAAGGATCAACCTTGGGAGGCAGGTCTGAGAGCAATTGATCGTCGATCATACGGCCGCAGAAAGAGGCATTCAAACACTCCTCATCAATGCAAACCAGGATAGATTTAAAGCCTAAATCGATAAATTCACGGGCGAGATCTGTAGTAGGACGCTTCCAAATGGGGAATACCCCTTTTAAGCCCACCTCAGCGAGCCTGTCTTCGCGGTACTTTCTTAAATCTTGCAGAAAAATATCACCGAAGATGGAATATTCTATCCCCTCATTTTTAAACTTAGTCAGTAGCTTGGCCATGGCCGCATCATAAGCTTCCATGGTCGGCATGGTCGGCACATACATTATTTTTAAAGGAATGCCTATGGCTTCGGCCTGACGCTTAAGCAAAGAGACCCGCACTCCGTGCATGGAAATGCGGTCATATTCCTGACTGCAAGAGGTGACCAGATACTTAACATCATATTGTTTCTCTTTTAAGACGTGATAAAGCGTTAATGCCGAGTCCTTCCCCCCGCTCCAGTTCATAATGGCCTTATTCCTGGACATAGTCTTCCTTGCCTAGGAGGGCGAACTCACATTTTTTAAGTTCCTTGCCTAAATAAGCTGCATGGTCCTTCCTGCCAAACCACTTAAGCTTATTCTTTTTCTCATATTCAAAAATAGTGTAATAAAGGTCCTGGGCTTTTCGGCCGCGGAAGGCCTTGATGATCGTATGCTTCTTGTCGCAGATGGCCACTTCGATCAACAACTTTTCTTTATCACAGCGGATAAGCACATAAACGCCCGTGGGATCACGGCGGAAATCCTTGAGGGAATCATAAACAGGACAATCGATGATCTCCAGTTCCGGAGATATAGCCTGCTTGTGCCAAACGTAGTTCTTCATCGAAAAAATAATAACATAGAAAATCAAAATCACTTAGATTTTTGTTATTCTGATGATCTGCTTGTATCTGTTCGTCCCCAGCATCAACACTCCCTGATTAAAAATCGAATCCACGACAAAGTAAGGCTTAAAATAGCGATAATTTACCACTTCGATCTGGCCACGATTATCAATTGTCATAAAGATCGGCAGTTGAGAACGGTCCACCTTATCTGACATCCTGATAAACACTTTGTTGCCGTCTTCAAATACGCTCGTTGGATACCAACTAAGTTTTTGATTTCCCCTGATGGTGTAATCATATTTAATATTCTCAATATTGATCTTAGGTTGCCTGCTTGCATTGTTATCGATCTTGTCCGGAGGTAATCCCACA
>CAZFON010000175.1:0-4502 GCA_964520185.1 uncultured Planctomycetales bacterium
AACTAGTGCCCATCTTGCAAAACGGGGTGCGTATGCCGTCGATAATCGCCACTCTTTCCATATCACTTGCCTCTTTTCAATGACTACTGATCACTGAGCTTTTGGCCTTGTATCCGAGATCCTTTTTTCCTTATTAGCGGTCTCCAGTTCCAGGCGTTTGACCATTTCCTCCAAAGGAATAAATTGGATCTGATTAGGCGCAATTTCTGTAGCTCCCGTTAATTTATCGATGATCAATTTAGACAACGCTGTTTGGTTAAATCCAACGCGTGGAGTTACGTACATCACGATCTCATCCACATCAAAAGGATCATTGTTATGTTTGCGGATCTCCAGCTGCCACTCTTCAACCTGAGGGATATCACTCATCACTTCGGAAAAATGACTTAAATTGACCAGGGTCCCTTTGACCTTGGAAAGATGGATGTCTTTATTATCGGAAAGACGCGTGATGTCCGAAGACAGGCGCATCGTCATGCGACCGCAATAGGGGCAAGGATCGTGGGAGATGCCTCCTTTAACCGTGTCTCCCGTGCGGTAACGCAGCATAACACTGGCACGTGCATCCAGGCTTGTGTAAACCAATTCGCCATCCGCGGCATCGTCCCTGACCTCACCGGTCTCAGGGTCGATGATCTCAAAAATTTCCTTATCCGGATACAGGTGATAGCCACTGGAGGTAAAATCCCCTGTCGAGCATTCCGCCCAGGCGCAACGTGCCTCGGTAAAACCATAAGTGCCCAGAATGCAGACGTCCTTGGCACCCTGGGCCCTTAACATTTCAGCTAATTTCTGCTTGTAGGCCATGGTGACCTTGGAGGCCCCTAGCACGATCGTCTTCAGGAAGGAAAGGTTGTGCCCCTTTTCCTGGGCAAGGCGCAAAAGATGATAAATATAGCTCGGCACACCTAAAATAGCGGTTGGCTGGACCTTCATCAAAGCAATTAAATTACCCTCGGTGCCCATGACTTTCCCACCACCGGTGGAAAGTGAAAAGACATTGGCCTCGATGGCGCCGAAAAAAGTCTGCCAAAAAGCCAGATGCGGGGCAAAAGGAAAAAGGTTCATGATCCGCTCGTCGCCTTTGATGCCAAAAAGCGCCACCATGCGGCTTCCTGACAAATACAAATTATCCAGGTCATAGCGGCTGTACATGAAAGGCACCGGCGAATTGGTGGTGCCGGTGGTAAAGGTCATGAATATCGGACGGTATTCCTTGGCCAGATCATCTTGCAGGTGCCCCCCCCGCAGAAAAGACCTTGCCGCAAGGCCCAAGAGCCGTGATTTGGGCCAGTATGTGCCGATCTTTTCCTTGTCCGGCTGCAGGATAAAATCTTTGAATTTTTGCGGATTACTTTTATCGATAAGGTCTGATTTAGAAATAAAGGGGATTCGTTTTAAATCTTCCCTGGTACGGATCTGCCTGGGGTCGATCTTATGATCATTAAAAAGCTTGCGGTAATAAGGGCTGAACGGATAAACGTGGGTATTGATGAAATGGTGAAGACGCTGGTTTTGTAATTCTTTGATCTGACCGCAGGTCAGTGACGTTATATTTCCCCAGGAATTCATTGTGCATAGTTTAATATATTCGCCGAAATGCTACCAGCAAAAAAGCAAAAAAGGTGACAAAAAAGGTGACAGGTACATTTTTCTGTTAAATTTTGGTAGAAAAATGTACCTGTCACCTTTTTTTGTTACCTTATTTCAAAAAGACTTATTGAGCCGCGTTCTCGGTGTTCACTGTTGCACCAGCATCGGCGTTCATCGCTGCACCAGTATCAGCATTCTCGGCATTCATCATTGCTCCGTTATCGGCATTCATGGTGACGCCAGTATCGCTGTTCATGGCTGCATCCTGTGCTTTCACCGTGTTGGCAAACATTAACCCTGCAGCACCAAAGACCAGGGCGGCCACAACTACTAATTTCTTGTTCATGACTTCTCCTCCTTGATTGTGATAAGATTCTTTCTTACCGTTGTTGAGAGTGTGTAAAAAATTTACACATCACATTTCTATCGAAAAGCTCCATTCATCATAGCTAATTATTAAAAAATTTCAATTAAAATTTTCTAATATTCACTTAGGAACCAGCCTCGCCTGCTTCTCTTCAATGGAAACGGTCAGTTCTTCAAAAGATCTTTCAAAAGCCTTCAATCCGTCATCAAGCAACTGATTGCAGATCATGCCGATATCGATGCCCAAAGCCCTTAATTGCTCGATGGTTTTCTGGGCACCAGCCACCTCTCCCGGCATCGCTGCCCTGGCAATACCATGATCTAAAACCGCCTCCAAGGTCTTATCCGGGACCGTATTGACAGTGTCAGCAGCCATCAACTCCGTAATATATTTAATATCGCTGTAGCAGGCATCCTTGGTCCCTGTTGAGGCCCACAGGACACGCTGGCGATGGGCCCCTTTTTGCTCTAAAGCCTTGAACTCATCTGTCCCGAAGTTCTTCTGAAATTTGTGATAAATGATCTCGCAGTTTGACACCGCCGCCTTCCCTCTTAAGGAAGCCTGCCCTTTTTCATCCAGCTTCTTGTCAACAACCGTGTCAATACGGCTGACGAAAACCGAAGCCACGGAACGCACCTTACCTATATCCCCCCCTTTTTGGGACAGAAGATTCAAACCCTTAAGATAGGCCCAGACTACCTGCTGATATTGTTCTGCGGAAAAGATCAGGGTGACATTGACATTAACGCCCTGGGCGATCAAGCCTTCCACCACGGACAGACCGTTCGGAGTCGCCGGCACCTTGATCATCACATTGGCGCGATCGAGTTTTTTCCACAAACGTAAGCCCTCTTTAAGCTGCGATTCGTATTCATTGCCTAATTTGGGATTGATCTCCAGGCTGACATAACCATCCAGGCCAGAAGTCGCTTCATAGACACCCTTGAAAAGATCTGCCGCATCCTGCACATCTTTGATGGTCAACTCGTCGTAAATATCAAAGACACTCTTGCCAGCTTCTGCCAACTGCTGGATCTTGTTATCATAATCAGTGCTGACGCTGATGGCCTGTTTAAAAATGGTGGGATTGGAGGTTTGGCCCCGCAGGCCTTGATCAATAAGCGATTTTAACTTGCCGCTGGTGATCATGGAACGGCTGATATTGTCGATCCATAAACTTTGTCCAACCTGGGCAATTTCATGCAATTTTGTTTTAGCCATATAAGGTCCTTAACGAATGGATTAACGGGAGATCGATTACTTTTTCTTACGAAGGACAACTCTTTTGACCGCCTCGATGATATTAACATCCTTGAGGCCGTAATGCTCCATGAGTTGGGCAGGGCTGCCGCTTTCACCAAAGGAATCCTTGACCCCGATGATCTCCATGGGGCATGGGCAATAACGGCCCACCACTTCAGCTACTGCAGAACCCAAGCCTCCTATAGCCTGATGCTCTTCCGCGGTAACAATAGCGCCGGTTTCCTCGACAGAACTGACGATGGCCTCAACATCAATGGGTTTGATGGTGTGCATATTGACCACCTTTACATCAATGCCCTCAAGATTTAGTTTTTCAGCCGCAGATAACGCTTCGGAAACCATGACCCCGCAGGCAATGACCGTGACATCATGTCCTTTGCGCAGGATGTTGGCCTTACCTATCACAAAGGTATCTTCCGGTTTGGTAATGACCAACAAAGGCGCCCTGGAAGTGCGCATATAAAACGGGCCGTAGGTTTCCGTCATGGCACGGGTGGCTTTTTTAGCTTCAATATAATCCGCCGGGCATATAACCCTCATGTTAGGCAGCACACGCATGATGGCAAAATCTTCCAGACATTGGGCGCTGGCGCCATCTTCTCCAACAGTAACACCACCGTGAGAACACACCACCTTCACATTCAAATTATTGTAACAAACATCCAGACGGATCATGTCATAGGCGCGGTTGGTCAAAAACACGGCAAATGAGGTGGCAAAGGCCACATAGCCCTGCGTGCTCAAGCCTGCGGCCGTACCTACCACGTCCTGCTCCGTGATGCCTAAATTAAAAAAACGCTGAGGGAATTCTTTTTTGAAATATTCAGCGCGGGTAGCGTCCTCCAGGTCTCCGGAAGTCACCACAATATTAGGATTGGTCTTGCCCAGGCTCACTAATTCTTCACCGAAGCCGTCTCTTGTAGGTATGCTCTGTATCATTTGTCTAATTCCGCCAAGCCTAAAGCCAGCTGCTCTTTATTCGGGGCCTTGCCATGCCAGGCGCTTTTGCCTTCCATGAAAGAAACACCCTTGCCTTTGATGGTATTGGCAATGATCACCGTGGGTTTGCCTTGAGTTTTATTAAACTTATCAAAAGCCTGTATCAAGGCCTCGATGCTGTGGCCGTCGATCTCCGATACCTGCCAGCCAAAGGCCTTCCATTTGTCCGCCAAGGGTTCCAAATTCTTGATCTCATTGGTCGGTCCGTTTTCCTGGACCTTATTATAATCGATGATGGCACAAACATGGTCCAATTTATAATGGGCCGCGGTCATGGCGG
>CAZFON010000176.1:0-4491 GCA_964520185.1 uncultured Planctomycetales bacterium
CTTTGTTTGGCAGTGGTTATAATGAAGAAAATTCTTTCGTCCGGCGCAAGAAATATTTTCAGGACGAGTCCGGATTCGTTGAGGGGGGATATATTGGGCAAAAGTTTTCTTATTTGCTGACGAACAATCTATCCCGGGAGGCATTGCAACCTTATGTCCGTTATAAGTTCATTCTTTATAACCGGACACAAATGATGGATGTTGATCACATGGATTGGGAAAAGGTGCACAGGGTCTTCGCTTTTGAAGAACCTGCGGCGTTGGTTGATGAGGCCTCAGGCCTTTTTTCATCAGAGGGTACCGCTGTTCCTGTTATCGTGAAGGGGGCCACGGCTGACTTTAAGGTGGTTGGTTTTAATGTTAATGCGATCGAGGTCAGCATCCATTTAGATCAACGGAAGTTCCTTGTTTATAACGACAGTTTTCATCCGGGATGGCATGTATCCATTGACCGTCACCCGGTCAAATTATACCGGGCCAATTTTGCTTTCAAGGGCGTTTGGGTCGATAAAGGCGATCATCGCGTGAAGTTTTATTTTGGGTCCTGGATCGATCATTTAAGGGGCTGGGGGGTCCCGGCGCTGTTTATGTTCTGGCTTTTTTTAGTCGTCGCGGCCTTTTTGCCTAAAAAATATGATGAGCTATCTTAATCGCACCTTTTTCTTGTGGCTGGCGGCTATCATTGTTGCCTTAATGATAGTCAATCCGCGCAAGGCTTTATTTCAACGGATAAACACCATGAATAGCGCTGCTGTGGATTGCATGCGGCAGTGGAATTGCAATGATGCCAGGTTAATAACTGAGGCCAGGGAATACTACCAGATACTGGATGAACTTTATCCTGCCTATGGCCGCGGCTCCGAGATGGAGGGGATGTGTTACTTGTTGTTAAAACAGGACCATATGGCCGTCAAGAAGTTCAGGCAAGCCGTCCGGCATAACCCGGATCTTTTCTGGGTCTCTTTTGAATTGGGTAAGGCGCTTTATCGTGAGAGGAAATTTTCACAGGCGTTAAAATATTTTCAATCCATCAATGCGCAAGACAACAATGCCCTTTTTAAAGAGGCGGCCCTTTCAAGTCTTCGGCGCCTTCCCGATCAAACAAGGGGGGCATTGATGCTGGAGCTTATTGATTTTGTCAGGGAGATCAAATTCAGGAGCTTTCAATTAAGTATCGGCTGCCTGCTCCATCAGGGCGATCTGGCACAAGCTAAAACGATGATCAGCCAGGGATCAAGCAACAGCCAGTTTGGTAAAGATGAGTTCTTTCTCTTAGCCGATAGTTCCATGGAGCAGGAGGCTTCCCGGAAAGCCATGTTATCGTGGGTAGATTCGCTAAGCACTGGCCGGCCAATTTTTCACCCCTGGATACAATTTATCCCGCCATTGAAGGAGTTGTGGTATCAATAGGGCCAAAAGGATTTTTTTATAAAAAGCGATATTGTTAACAAGAAGGTATAAGAGACCAGCCACATCACCCGCATATTGTAACGGTCAGAAACGGCGGACACGGAAGCAGCGATAAAATCCTGAAAGAAGATGAACATTAAGAGGGCCCAACATAGAAAGGTCAATCTTTTATCATATCCACCAGATGCCAGCAAAAGTAAGACGATGACCTGCCCCCAAACAAGGATCCCATAAACTTTGTTACTTAACGGGATGACCCTTAATCTGGCTTTATTTTGCATCTGAAGGTCATATTGAAAGATCTTGTATTCCCATGGAAAGACGGCCTTGATGGCCATGGGCGTGTTCTCGATTTGAACGCCACTCGTGCTGTCAAAGCTCCCCAATAGTTTGAATGCATCTGAAAAACTGTGACGGACGATCCACCCGAAGTTGTTTTTGAACATGATCCAGATCAGATCATTGATCTCCTTTGGGTATTTGAACAGATCAAGCCTTCTCATGGTGGAATTATTGTTCCACAAGATATACCCTACATGCGTTCCGTCGATGAGCTGTAATTCTCTCTTTTTTAAGCAAAAAATACTATTCTTGTTATTAGGACAATACTCGTTCAACGCTCCGGACAAAAGACCGTAGGAAGCGAATTTGGTGAAAACAAATTTCCCTTTTTGGGAAGGGAACAGGACAAAATGCTCTCCTACCGAATAATTCAAGGCGCTGATGGACAGCAAGACCATAAAGACCGTGGTAAAGAAGGAGTTTGTCTTTTTTACTGACATGATGTGCGGTCCCCTGGAAAAGCAGGATGTCAAATAAATGACCGGAAGAAGAGACAGAAGCGTCAGCGTATTGCCATAGTGGCAAAGAAGACCGGCAGCAACTCCGGTGACGGCCAGGGACCTGTCATGCCATTGCGAAGATAAATAGAACAGTGCTGTACCCAAGAACAACCAGCTAGACGTGATGTCGGGCATGACCAGGGAAACGAACTTTGAAACATCGGCGAGGACAACGGTCCCCACGAGAATGGCCAAGGCCCCATATTCTATGAGTGCCGTGTCCCCCAGAATGATGCAGGCAAGCCTTATCAACAGAAAGGCCGTCAATAATGATTGTACGAAAACGGTAAGCCAAAGGGATAAATGCAAGGAGGTTAATTTTATAAAAAAGGCATACCCTGCCGCGTGGTAAGAAAAGTCTTTAAAAAATACGTAGGAGGAAGTATCTGAATATACCAGAGGGTAGTGATTTAGAAGGGCACACCACAGCAGGACCACGCTGCCTGCCAGTGAGACCGTTAAGAAACGAAGCGCCCTCGTTTTTGCAAAAAGATAAGGCATAATAATTTTAAATGGCGCCATCCGTCCCGCCATGCCCTCAAATGAGGCTGCCTGTTTTTGCGGGCAGGGTATAAGGTACAAGGCACCTCTGTTATTTTAAGTTTGGCAAGAGAGGCTTTGGCGACCATTTCAGAGGCGAATTCCATACCCGGCGAACAAAGCCCCATGCGGGTATAGGCTTCTTTGCTAAAGGCACGCATGCCGCAATTGATATCCCCGATACCGCTTCTGAAAAATAGATCGGCGAGCATGGTCAAAACTGGGGTCCCCAGATAGCGGTGTAGAAAAGGCATACTCTGGGGGATATACCTGCCTTTAAACCTGTTACCTATGACAAAATCATAGCCGTCTTTGAGTTTGGTCACATAAAACTTTATGTCCCTGAAATTATAGGTATTGTCTCCATCTGCTATCAGGATCCATTGGCCTTGAGCCACGGCACAGCCGCCTTGGATGGCGTTGCCGTAACCTTTTTGAACAACCAAGGTGACCTTGGCGCCTGCCTTCCGTGCGAGATCAGCGGTACCGTCCGAGGATCCGTTGTCAGCAACAATGACTTCACCATCAATGCCCGCTATTTGCAGGCCTTTAAATACCGTATTGACCACCTGGGTGATGCTTTGGCTTTCGTTTAATGCTGGGATGACGACGGATAATTGCATGATAGTTTTAGATGTTTGATCTTTTTAAGATAAAAAATTTATTTATAGAAATCGTTATGGCCAACAAGCAGGTATAGGGGATCAGCCACAGCACGCATAAATTGTAACGGGCAAAAACGCCAGAGGTGGAAGCGGTGATAAAATCGTGAAGGAAAATGAATAAAAAGAGGCCAAGGCATAAAGGCGCTATCCTTTGATCGATCTTTGCCATTGCCAGCAAAGATAAAATGATGATCAGAGACCAGATCAGAGGCCCGTAGACCTCGTTGCCGAAGGGGATGACCCTTAAAATGGCCTTACCGCGAACCTGATTGTCAACGTGAAAACTGGGATATTCCCATGGGAAATTACGCTTAATGGCGTAAGCGGCAATGGGGGTTTTCACGGTTTCAACGCCATTGTAGCTGTCAAAGCTGAATAACAATTCAAAAGTATCCGAAATACTGCGCCGGATGATGGTTGACCGGTTCCTTTTTAACATGATCGAATTTAAATCGTTGATCTCCCTGGGGTGTTTGAACAGACCGTACCTTTTTAATGGAGATTTATCTCCCCAGATGATCTGCTCAATATCATGGCCGTTGATGTATTTTAACTCTTTCTTTAGATAACAAAAAATATTATCTTTATTGGCCTCTGCACAATATTCGTCCAGGGCAGGAGACAAAAAACCGAAAGAGGTGAATTTGGCGAAGGCGAAGTTACCTTTTTGGGCAGGGAACAGGGTGAAATCCCGGTCTATGGAAAAGTTCAACGCGCATACGGAAAATAATATCAGAAAGACGATGATCAAAAAGGTCTTTGTTTTTACCCACAGCTTGGGGTATTGGTCTTTACAGCAGAACAAGGCAACGCAAATGACAGGTAAAAGGCCCAGAAGGGTCAACATGTTGGCATAATGGCAAAAGAGAGCGGTGAGAAACGCTATGACGGATAAAATATTGTCATACCATTTGTAAGACAGGTAGAAGAGGGCCACACCTAAGAATAACCAGCTTGCCGTAATGTCCGGCATGATCAGGGAAACAAATTTTGATACATCGGTGAGGGCAATGACGCCGGTGATGATGGCCAGG
>CAZFON010000177.1:0-4470 GCA_964520185.1 uncultured Planctomycetales bacterium
TACTGCGTGTTTTTGAATCATTAACCTTTTCATGATGTAGTAAATATAACACAAATTTACGACGACGTCAAATTTTTCTGTTATAATGCCCCCATGATTACCTGGGAACCGAAATACTCCACCGGTATTGCCGAGCTGGACAAACAGCACAAAAATCTATTCCAATACAGCAATGACCTGGAAGAATGCGTCAAAAATAATTCCTTTTCCAAAGTAACGACAGATAAAATGCTGCGCTTTCTTGACCAATATATCAAGGTCCACTTCAGCCACGAAGAAAGCTGTATGTTTAAGTACCACTGCCCTGTTGCCACCAAGAACCAGGACGCCCACCGCAAATTCATCGAGCAATTCAAAGTCACACAGGCAAAGATCAAGGATGAGGATTCCTACGAATCAGCTCTTAAGGAGTTACACCACTTTCTTGAAACGTGGCTTGCCGACCATATCTGCAAAATAGACACCCAGCTCAAGCCCTGCGTCCATTAACCAATTCAAAAATCCAAAGCGGTTTTAATAAGAATTCGATACCCACCGGGCCAAAATAGCGGGAATCCCAGCTGTGTTCTGAAGAATTGCCCAATAAAATATATTCTCCCCTATTTAAAATCCCTTCCTTATTTTTATAAAAACTTTTCAAGGGACGTCCGTCAGAGTCTTTACTTTTTATAGGATACGCCTGCCCATATAATTTCAAGGATCCATTCTTCACAAGAAAATGGTCCCCGGGAATACTTTTGATCATTTTTAAAACCGGCACCGTGCCTGTAACGCAATTGCCCGGGGCCAAATAATTTCTGGAAATGCCATATTCAACAATTTCCCGGGTCAAACATGTTGCGGCATACTCCCCGACCTTGGGGGTACCATTAATTTTCATGTATACACCGCAATTTAAAGAGTGTGTGAAGATATTGATTTGGATCTCAAATGTCTGCTGGCGGCCCAAAATCTCATTGGTTGTTTCGATGATTTCCGCGATCTTGTCCAAAACCCCGGGCTTGTCTGTCACAGTGATGGTGGAGCTTGACTTGGAGATTGAATATGAGCCAACCTGAGAAGTTATGAGCGATTTGATGTTATTCTCCAAATCACTCCAAAGCGATAGCTTTGGAACGCTATTTTCATAAAAAATCTTTGTGCCTACCTTAATATCCTGGATTTGCTGGTTAGCGTTAGTGTTGCCAATATAATTACTTTGGTTTTGAGCAAAGGTCTCATTGGAAGTTTGGTCCATAAAGCTTTGTTCACCGGCAGGTATGCGGATATTGAAAATGCGGGTCTCCAAAGAGGTAATGATAAGATCTTCTTTCGAAACCTTAAATCCCCAGCTAAATTTATACAAGAGACTCTTTAAGGCCCGCCATACTTCGATATTATCAACGTTGATGGATGTTTTTTGAGAGTCTATTTCAGGAGTAGTGATGATGTTGTAATGCGTTACCTTGGAAATGGTGGAAAGGTAAATTTTAAGAGGCAGGTCATTGCCCTTCAACGTAATTCTCAGGTTTAATGGCGATGGTATTTCCGAAGAGGGCTTGAGGGCGGCTACTGTTTGGCTCTTTGATTCTTTATTAATTCTGATGGCTTCAGGCAGAAAATCCATTTTGGCAAAAATGGTCTTGTCTTCATTTTTGTCCAGAGAAGGACCCAAGCGATGGATGACCAATTTGGTATAAAAATCATCCTTGCCGACAAATCTCAAAATATATTCTTCGCCGGAGACACCGCTCACTGTGATTTCAGCAATTTCAGAAGCGACAGGCATTAGTTCCAGGGTGTTGAGTTGGTTGCTCTTTCTCTTAATAACATAGGAATCTGCGCCAAAACCCCGGATAACGCTATTGATAGGTTCCGGGAAAACCACAACAGTTAAATGGTCTTTCTTGACGTGGACATAAATTTCTTTACTGTCGTAAAAATAATCTTTGATTTCCGCCTGAGCAAAAGGCAAAAAGTAGCAGATAAAAATAAAAAGTAAACATAACTTTTTCATGATGGACCTCACGGAATTTGACGGGGGATCTTGAAGCAAAAACAATATCGCACAATATTGTTATTTTGTCAACAAATAAATTGTTTTAACAGCAAATTTGAAATAACTAAAAATCCAGGCTTACGCTCCTGCCCGGTAATAAGACGAGAATCCCGCGTCATCTTGTTAAAAAAGGTGACAGGTACATTTAATTATAAATGCTTTTTCACCAATAAATGTACCTGTCACCTTTTTTATAACTTTATTCCAATGGTGGGAAGAATGCTGATAACGCCGGTGATAAAAATCAGAACGATGATAAACCAGTAGATATATTTATTGAAGCCCCTTAAAGAGAAATCCCCCATTAATTTCTTGTTCATGGCAATGGTGCCCAGGATAATCGCGGGTGCGATCAGCACCACGATCTGCAAAACCATCAGGTTAAGAGCAAGCTTGATAAGATTAAAAGAAAAAAGCGGGACCAGCACCGCCGGCAGGGATTCAACCAAATAGACCTTAAACCAATGCTTCCTGCCCCATCCCAGGGCCTCGGTCACGCCCCAGCAGCTTCCCAAAGATATGACGATAAGGGCAATAAAAGATGCCGTGATAAGGCCGATACCAAAAACATACGGGGCAAAATGTCCGGCAACAGATACGAGACTTTGGGAAAGGACCTTGGGAGAAGTAAAATCCAAATTGTTAGTGCTTATCCCGATAGCTGAGATGGCGATGGCCACCATGATCAATTCAGAGAATAACGCTCCTATTAATGTCTCAAACCTGACAGCCCATATATTATTTTTTTCTGTGCCCTTCTCAGCTGTTGCAGAAACCTGGTAAAACAACATAAAGGGCATGATCACTGCTCCTATATTGGCCGCAAGCAGGAAAATAAAGTCCGGAGATTTTGAAAAATAAAACGGAGTGACTTCGATGCCGTGGCGCGCGGTCAGAAAAGCGGCCACGATCCATATAATGGAGAAAAGAATGGAAAAGACCAGCAAAGGCTTTTCTGCTTGTACATATTTCTTGTTATACACGATGGAAAGGTGGGCTAAAAACGCGATGGGAACGGAAATCATGGGAGATACACCCATCATCTGGAATCCGACGGCAATGCCGGTATATTCAACCACATAACTGATGATATCAACCAGGGCCATGGGGATGGCACAAAGCACGGCAACACTCTTTCTATAGTTCTCCCTGATCAATTCCCCTAAACCTTTGCCTGTAACCACCCCTACCCTGCCTGCCACTTCCTGGATGACGTAGAGCGGAATAACAAGGAGCATGATAAACCAGACAAGCTTTGTCCCGTACTGGGCCCCGCTGTTCGCTGCCGTGATGGCGCTGGCGGCGTCAACGTCGGCGATCATCACCAGCCAGGCCGGCCCCCAGGTTTTAGTGATCTGGCCAAATCTTGTTCTTAATCTTTTTATCATAGGTTAAAATTCGTACTCAAGGACCCACTTGACTTCGCCATTGGGCGCGGCATCAGAAATACCGAACAAATAGCCTATATTGTAATTGATATGCCTGGTCAGGCGGCCGTAAAAGCACGGACCGACCTGATGACCTTGTTGATTGTAAACTAATTGGTGAGTTATTGTACCAAAATCGCCCCAATATTCAAAACCTGGTTCAAAATAACGGGACAAACGGTATCTGGTACTCCAGGATATTCCCCCATCCAAATGCGGATCCGCCCCCCCGCCAACTTCTTTATTAAGGCTGAGATTAAGGATATTGGTGACTTTCTGGAAATCTTTCTCCAATAAAATTTTTGCCTCGAACTGTCCAGGCTCTTTGTTCCTGAGAGGCGCTTCATAAGCCAGGTAAAGGCCCGGGTCCAGCCAATATTCTCCTCTAGGGGCAAGCTGAAAGATATTCTCGAACTCCAGGTGGGTGGCCCTGACTCCGGTAATGGCATCATCCGTTGGTTCCGCTTCTGTTTCAACCTCTAATTCCGTATGCCAAAAACTATTAACCCCGTAACCAATGGCATTCTTATATTCTTGTACGGCATTTTTGGTCTTATCATGATGGTTGAAATCGTACACTCCTGTTGTTTCATATTCCCATTCACCGGTTTCTGCATAAGGCCTGAAGACCTGCTTGTCGGCAAAAGCCCCCTGAGACAATCCAAAGATACCGAAACATATACCGACAACAAATGAAATCCGTAACCTCATCTTAAACCTCCCCCTCTGCTTAGTTTAAAATTTTCATTGAGCAACAATGGTCCCCTTGGAATCCTGATGAAAATCAGCCCAGTAGTTGTATTTACCCGGCTTCAGCGGCCCTATAAAAATAACAATTTTTTTATTACCTTCCACTACCTGCTCGCGGTCAAGGTCAAAACTTTCAAATTCTTCAGGGGTGGGGTCCTGATTATCAACCGTTATCTGGACTTTCCGGCCGGCAGGAATGGCCAATTGAGCAGGATTGAATTGATGATCTTTAATGACGATGGCGAAGGTGTCGGC
>CAZFON010000178.1:0-4462 GCA_964520185.1 uncultured Planctomycetales bacterium
TCAATTTGGCGAAATCCTGGTAATTAATCCCTGCCTTGCTCAAGACCCCGAAATCCTGCCAGTTAATCCCCGTCTTCGATAAGACGCCTAAATCCTGATAATTAATACCTGTCTTGCTGAGGACCCCGAAATCCTGCCAGTTAATCCCTGTCTTGCTCAAGACCCCCAAATCCTGCCAGTTAATCGACTGGCCATTTACACCCATATTGGCAAGGACCTTTCCTACGTTGACTCCAAGAGTGGGATCATTGTTATATATTTGCATGAGAATATTGCCCAAAGTAATACCAACCGGCACCCCTCCACTTGGCCCCAGACCACCGGTCAGACCAAACGCAAAAAATCCCAAAGATTGCCACTCACTGCTACTGATCCCGGCATTGGCCATGGTCGCCAAACCATTCCAACTAATACCTGCCTTGTCCATCACACTTAAATCCTGCCAATTGATCCCTGTCTTGGTCAACACCCCGAAATCATTCCAGTTGATCCCTGTCTTGCTCAATTTGGCGAAATCCTGGTAATTAATCCCTGCCTTGCTCAAGACCCCGAAATCATTCCAGTTAATTCCTGTCTTACTCAATACACCAATATCTTGCCAGTTAACCCCTGTCTTGGTCATTTTGGCAAGGTCCTGCCAATTGACCCCAACATTACTTAAGGTAGAGACAGCATTCCAATTAATATTGGCATGGCTCATGGTGGCAATATTACTCCAACTGATACATGAATTACTCATGGTACCAATATCGTACCAGCTGATACTTGCATTGGTAATGGAGGCGAGACCACCCCAGCTGATACCTGAATTGGTCATGGTTGCGAGCCCCCCCCAGCTAACACATGAAGTGCTCATGGCACTGATATTACTCCAGAGGATACCTGATTGGCTCATGGCGCCGATATTGGCCCAGCTTATCCCTGAAGTGCTGAGTTGGGCGAAATTAGTCCAGCTCCAGCCTGCACTGCTGAAGGCACCGATTTGATCCCAGACGATACCTGTGTTGCTCATACTGGCGACATCACCCCAGCTGATTCCTGATTTACTCATGGTGGACATATTACTCCAATTTATTTTGGACTTGCTCAACACACCGAAATCATTCCAATTGATCCCCACCTTTGTTAATGTTCCAAAATCAGTCCAGTTAATGCCGACCTTGGTTAAAACCCCAAGATCCTGCCAATTGATCCCTATCTTTGCGAGAACCCCAATGTCCTGCCAATTAAGACCTGCCTTTGTCAACACACCGAAATCCTGCCAATTGATCCCGGTCTTGCCTAACACGCCGAAATCCTGCCAATTGATCCCTGCTTTTGACAACACACCGAAATCATTCCAATTGATCCCTATTTTGCCCATAACCCCAATGTCCTGCCAATTGATCCCTATCTTGGTCAACATACCGATATCCTGCCAATTGATGCCTACCCTGCCTAATACGCTGAAATCGTTCCAATTGATGCCTACCCTTGTCAATTTTCCAAAATCTATCCAGTTAATGCCCGCCTTGCCCAGTACACCAAAATCCTGCCAGTTGATCCCTGTCTTGGTCAGCGCACCAAAATCATTCCAGTTAATTCCAGCCTTTCCCAGCACGCCGAAATCATTCCAATTGATGCCTGTCTTGGTCATGACCCCAAGATCTTGCCAATTGACCCCTATCTTCGAAAAAACGCCGAAATCCTGCCAATTGATCCCTGTCTTACTCAATACACCGAAGTCGTTCCAGTTGATGCCGACATTACTGAGAACGTTAAGATTCGCCCAATTAATGCCGTTAACAGACAATCTTGCAATATCAGACCAATTCACGCTGGCATTGGTCTGCACCGCAAAATTTTGCCAGTTAATATTGTTGGGAACATTATTCCCTAAAAATGTATTGATATTTGAAGCTGTGGATTTAAGGACACCTATGTCCTGCCAGTTCTCGCCCTTGGTGGCGGCTTCAATGACCCCGATGTCCGTCCAGTTGATGGTATCGGTCTTGGCCTTGATGGCCTTGATGTCCTGCCAGTTGATCGTATTACCAAAGGAGTCAAAAATGACCGTACCGCTGCCGATCATAGGCAGGGAAATAGTGCCGGTGCAAGGATTGTTGGTGCCTGACAGGTTATTAGTTGAAGTGTAACTATAAGTTACGGGATTCGATGACCCCATGGTAGTGCCTATCAAGGTCTGACTAAACTGTAAAGAACTTGTGCCGCAAGGAGTGGCGCCACTGATAGTAACATTAGCCAAATAACCGTTGGCCAACGTGTTATCACCAAAGCTCTGAGGTTTCCAAACACCGCCGGAACTACTGGTTACACACCAATTATTTGTATAATCCGGTGATAAAGAAAAAGACTGGCCCGCCCCCGAACAGGAACCTATCCCTCCCGTGTCCCCGCAAGCAACATGAGTTTTGGCCCCATCATAAATGTCAATGTGACAGGAATCCCCCGAGCTGGAGTTGTCCGACGAGCTAAAAGGTTCTTTTTCATTATCTGAAACAGCCCATATATAGATCCAATAACCTTTATTGGTATTGTCCCATACGGCCTGGGCCATGGGACCGGTACCGGGATTAATGGTAAACGGCGTTGAAACTCCGGGCGTCAAATTGCCGGAGGCTGCTTGTAACGTATACAATTGGCCTGCGGCATTAATGGACAGGTCAGTGTATTGGGCCAGGCCGTTGACCACGGTCACGGTCACGGTCCCTTTCAAGGTACCATTGCCCGGATTGTTAAGGATGGTCAAGGTCACCTGGTCGGTACTGTCATTGGCCACCACGTTACCGTAAGCATCTTCCACGGCCACCACCGGCTGACGGGAGAATGGGAAGGAGTGGTTGGTGTCAGAAGGACTGACCGTGAAAACCAGCTTGGTCGGCGCGCCGTAAGACAAGGTGCCGGGTGATGAAGAAGCGGCATAACCCTCGTTGTTTTGGGCCCCACCCTTATAGATGTTGGTGCCGATGGTAGCTTGCGCAGGGCCGTTGGACTCAGCGCCGCCGACGTATTGCGCAGAAGCATTGGGGGCGGCCGCGAAGACAAAAAGGGTACCTAAGAAAAATGCCCAAAAGGCAAAGTTCTTCCGTCTCTTTTCACGTGATTTTAGAACTTGAATTTTAAGACTCATACTGCCTTATGCCATTCCGCTTTACGGGGAATGACGAACATTAAAAAAATAATTACGAGGCACTTCTTCCTAAACGTCCCCCCTGAAAAACGCCACACGTCGAACTGTAACGCTGGGCGCAGCCCTGCGAATCAGGGTCCCTCACCGCGTAGGTACGTGCGGATGTCATAAAAACCGTTGTGCTCGGCGACAGAAAATCGCCGCCGCGATAACCGATGCCAATGGTATGGTCCACCTGGGATGTGGCGGGATTAAAACCCGGCCAATCATTATTGGTGGCAAATCCCGAAACATTCAAATTCCCTGTACCGTTTGTCCCCTGAAAATTACCCACGGATTCCGGCCTGCCCACGGTCACCACCGGCTGGGCCAGATCGCCGGAAAGTTCCATGTTGCCGTAAAATCCGGAGCCGCTGCTCTGGCGCGTAGGGTTAGAGGCGCTGGCAGCAAAAATACCAACGCGCAAAGGCCCTGCTTGTCCAGCGGCTATGCCGCCGCTGCGGCCGTCACCCGAACTAAAGCCACCCGCGTTGGCATTGATGTTCGATCCATCGCTGAGCGTTTCGACGCCGTTTTCATCCGCATTGGGCACGATGCCGCCGGAGGTCGCGGCGGTGATGGCCGTCGAGCCCCAAACATATTCTCCGGCAAGGGGCTGATTGTCCTTGCCACGCGCCGCTTTTTCGAATTCCAATTCCGTGATGGGACGTAAGGCCGCCCACGCGGCATAAGCTGCCACATCCGGCCAGGACACAAAGCTCACCGGTCGAGAAGGCCTTGAGGTCGTTGCTGGTGAAGAAGGCAAGCCAGCGTTCCAGGAAATCGTATTACGATACACCACCCCCTGGGAATTCTTACCACCCAGATTGTTCGAAGTAATGTCCCGGTAAGGCCTGACCGCCAAAGGCAGGGTGTTGAAAAAGCTCACCCACTGGCCCTCGGTCAATTCGTATTTCATCAGGTAAAAGGCGTTGAATCCTTTGGGGTATGACGCCGGGACCGTGAAGACGGCCCCGTTGGGATATTCATCGCCGCTGGCACCGGAATTTTGATAATAATAAGCGCTGCCCGACGCGGTGGTGGTGATGGCCCTTTCGCTTTGGATGTACCAGGGGTTAGCGCCGCCCAAAGGATACTCGTTGGAAAAGTTCCCGTTGCCGTCCCCGGCCTGGAAAGCCCCCTGAGGGACGTAAACCATTTCAATGCCATAAACCGTATGTAAAGTATTGGCCGCCTGGGCCAGGGCTGAGGACACACCGTCCTGTCCATAGTTCCAGACGAACTGCAGGCCGGTGAGGTTAATGTTGCCTGTCCCCGGACCGGTCCTTTGCA
>CAZFON010000179.1:0-4400 GCA_964520185.1 uncultured Planctomycetales bacterium
TTCCCCTTAGGATTTATGCTATAATTTGGGCAGAAATCCATGAATGCCCAACGTCTAAACCTCCAGCAGTCTTTATCACTCCTGAGCTCACTGTTTTTCCCTGTTTTTATCCTGGCCTTGATCGACGTCTTAAATTTTTTATTCCTGCCCGTATTTAAACCGTCATTTGTAATCGCCTGCTGCCTGAAAATATATTTTATGGCAGCTATCGCAGGATGCGTTCTGGAGGTCCTGGCCGGCGAAGAATATGTACTGAAAATAAGCCGGTTTCATCGCCATGCCAGGGAGCTTGCACCGGGATTCCTGGTTGCCGTTATCAGTGTCCTTATCATTGATTTTATTTTGTTTGCTTCCATCGGCTCTTTTCGGCATTGGAGGCCATTTTTTTACATCCTGATCGAGATCGCGGCGGCCTGTTATCTGGCCTTCTGGGCAATACAAAGGAAATATATAAGGCCCTTAAAGCTCAATGATCGCGGCCCAAAGCTTGATCTGACCTTCTTTTCCGTTATTGCCTTGACCTGTCTTTTAGGCGGGGGACTGGTCCATGTCTCGAATTCTATCCACGGGGGCTTCTTTTACTGGCATAACCTGTACGTTTTCTTGCTTAATTACCTTCCAGTTTTTACCTTTGTTTTTTGCGCTTCGTATGTTTTGGGCGCCTATCCTGAGATCAGCGGCAAGTTCAGCCATCAAAAAGAGATCTTTTTGATCAACCCCATGTTCGCCGGTATTTTTCAGGGGGTAGGCTTCTGGGCGGCGCGCGGATATCCTCCTTTTTTTGTGGTCCTGAAATCCCTGTCTCCCAAGACCTATAAGTTCCGTGAGTTCGACCAGGTCCTCTGGCATGAACGTTATTATAAGGGTGGAGCCCTGGTATGCATCACGTGTTTTACGTCGAACTCCTACGAGGCCTATAAACTGGCCAAGGAGTTCAAAAAAAGGGGATCGACGGTGATCATGGGAGGCCCCCATGTGACTTTCTTCCCGTTGGAGGCCCTGAACTATTGCGACAGTGTGGTGATCGGAGGGGCGGAAGGCGTCTGGGGCCAGCTGCTGGAAGATTATGAGAAAGGTGAGCTCAAGGAACAGTACAAGGGGCCGGCGAAGGACGCTGATTTTCGCCATGTCTATCAGGAACTTCTTCATACGGAGCCTTCCGAGCTCAAGGAATTCCTGGAGACCTCACGCGGCTGTAAGTTCCGCTGCCATTTCTGCACGATCCCGGCCAATTCCAACGGTACCATCCACTTTCAGGCCATCAGTGATTTTGTGGAACTGATCAAGAAGGTCAAGCCTTATGAGCCTGACGTGACTTTTATCGATAATAATATTTATTCGGACCCGGCCTATGCCAGAGAGCTTTTTGTCGCCCTTAAGCCGGTGGGGATCAAATGGCGCAGTGAGTGTTCTATCGACATCGGCAAAAACCAGGAGACCTTAAAACTGGCCCGTGAAAGCGGCTGTCAGTTATTGGGAATCGGCTACGAGATATTCGGCTCTTCGCAGGAAAAAGGCCAGGGCGGCAAGTTTGCCATGGCCCAGAAATTCCTTGAATACAGCGGAAACATCAAGAAAATGGGTATCAAGATCAAAGGGCAATTTATTTACGGATTTGATTCCGATAATTTAAAGACCTTGTTCGGGCTTTGGAAATTCGTGTTTCGACTTCAGCCCATGGTCACAGCTCTTTCGGTGCTGACCCCTTTGCCCGGCGCCGGGGTCTACCGCGATATGCTCAATCAAAACCGGCTTATAACGCTCAATTGGCGCAGTTATACCTGCCATAAACTGGTGGTGCGCCATCCGACGCTTTCCCCAAGGGTGATGACATTTTCTTATCCATTTTTACAGCTTATTTTCTTTTTGACCACTTCATCCCTTGGTCAGCTGGTTTTAGTGGCTTCTTTTATTAATTTTTGCAGTTTTTATCTAGCCAGATTTTTTATAAAATAAGCAGGGGGTGTTCTATTCTATCGATCCGTCAATATATTACTCAGACCCTGGCCCTTCTTCATTCCATGGTTGTTTTTATTTTTGTGCTTTTTTTGCTTAATGGATTTAACCTGTCCTTTATATTCAAATTTGGCTTTGTCCCTGTTTTCCTGATCACCGCTGCCTTGAAGATATATTGGATGTCGGCCATGGCGGGTTGCATCCTTGAAGTCATCTGCGGCAAGGAATATGTGTTTCGTTTCAGGAGCCTTCCCAGGAATGCGAAAGAGCTCTGGCCCGCTTTTTTGACGGTCTTTGCGGTCATCTGCCTTCTTGATTTCATTTTGTACGCTAGCTTTGGCGTTCAATGGCCGGCATGGAGACCTTTATTCTTTAATGTGGCCACAGCCGTGGCCGCCTTTGGCCTCGCCGCATGGGCGATCCATCAAAAATATATCAAAGCCTTGGGCCTAGCACACCGGAAGATCGATCTTACACCGGGCTTTCTGGCCGTGATGATCTTAGCCTGCCTTTTGGAATGGGCGCTGACCACGGCCGCGCATTCTATCCATACCGGGGCTTTTTATGGACGCAATGTATTGACCTTTGCGGCCGTCTATATTCATGTTTTTGAGTTTGTCTTTTGTTCGATGTATTTGGCCGGCCATTATCCTGAGATCAAACAAAAGTTTGAATCCAAACCGGAGATATTCCTGGTCTATCCTATGGCCGCTGCCGTTATTCACAGCATCGGTTTCAGGATCTTTATGCCTTGGAACCCGCCTTTCTTTACCGTGTTAAAAGCCCTGACCCCCCAAAGTTACAAATTCCACGAGTTTAACCAGGTCATATGGCATGAGCGTTACTATAAAAGCAACGTCCTGGTTTGTATCTCTACTTTTACTACCAACTGTTATGAAGCCTATAAGATCGCCAAGGAGTATAAACAAAGAGGGGCAAAGGTCGTGATGGGAGGGCCTCATGTGACCTTCTTGTCCCGCGAGGCGTTGAGCTTTTGCGACAGTGTTATCGTGGGCCAGGCAGAAGGCGTCTGGAAGCAGGTGATCCAGGATTATGAGAATGGGTGTCTTCAGCCGCAGTATAGCGGACCGGCGAGCCAGGAGGATTATCACCAGGTCCATGAGAAACTTTTAGATTCTCCGCCGGAGGTGGTCAGGGATTTCTTGGAAACATCCCGCGGTTGCAAGTTCCGGTGCCATTTTTGCGCAGTGCCTGCCTTATCTAACGGGCAATTACGCCTTCAGTCCATCAATGATATCGTGGACCTGGCCAAAAAGGTCAAAGGCCATTACTACATTAAATTCCTTGATAATAATATTTATTCCGATCCGGGTTATGCCAAGGAGCTTTTCCTGGCCCTTAAACCCTTAAAGATCAAGTGGAGGGCCATGTGTACCATCGACATTGCCAAGAATGAGGAAACCCTCCGGTTAGCCAAGGAAAGCGGGTGCACGGGATTATTTTTCGGCTATGAAGTGTCAGGGGAATCATTTGAAAAGAACCAGGGCGGTAAATTCGCCATGGCCCAAAAATATAAGGAATATACCAAGATCATCAAGAAGGCCGGGATCAAGGTGGCGGGGTCCTTTGTTTACGGGTTTGATTCCGACAATCTAAAGAGTTTCTTTAAGCTTTGGAAATTTAGTTTTTCCATGATGCCCTTTGTTTCGCATGTGGCCATGCTGACGCCGATACCCGGGACGGTGGTGTTCCATGACATGTTGGCCCAAAACAGGATCATCAACTTGAATTGGCGAAGCCATGATTACAGCAAATTGGTCGTAAGGCATCCGGGCCTTAAGCCCTCCTTGATGGTTTTCCTGTTCCCTGTCATGAGGATCATCTTCTTGCTGACTTCGAATGCCAGCGGGTTTGTTGTTTTGTTCATAGCTTTTTCAATTCCTCTTTATGGGAAGTTCTTTTCTTTTCTAAGGTAAGGGCCTGCCGTTTCATGGACGATCACGCCAAAGACTTTTATCGTGCCTTGTCTTTGCTCAACTCCCAGCTGGTGTTGGTTTTTATCCTTTTCTTGGTCAACGGCCTGGACCTGTCATTTTTATTGAAATTCGGTTTTTTACCCGTTTTTGTTGTTCTGTGCGCCTTGAAAATATATGTGATGAGCGCCTTGGCCGGCGGTCTGCTTGAGATCATCAGCGGTGAGGAACTTGTGTTCCAATGGCGGCGCCTGCACCGGAATGCCGTGGCCCTGGCCCCGGGATTCCTGGCCGCTCTAGTGATGACAGGCCTGCTTGATTTTCTATTGTTCACTGTCTTCAAAGACCGGTGGTATGCCTGGAGGCCTATCTATTTTGATGCGGCCACAGCCGTCATGGCCTATGTCCTGGCCCAATGGGTGATGGACAAGAAATATATCAGGCCGCTTGGTATTCTGCGCCGCAGGCTCAATATTAATTTAAGCTTTCTGGCCGTGATCGTTTCAGCCT
>CAZFON010000180.1:0-4382 GCA_964520185.1 uncultured Planctomycetales bacterium
TTAAGTAAGATTCCCGCGTAACGTTTTTGTTCTTTTAGGCTTAAGGCCTTACGGGCCAGGGAATAGCCGTTGGAATGCAAGCCTGACGAGGCAAGACCCACGAGCACATCATGGTCTTTGATCGCTGACCCATCAATAAGACGGTCTTTTTCAACGATACCTACGGTAAAGCCCGCCAGGTCATAATCCTCGCCCCTGTACATGTCCGGCATTTCCGCGGTCTCGCCGCCGATCAAAGCGCATCCCGCCATCCGGCATCCGGCCACGATCCCTTTCATCGCATCCTGCATGATCCTGGCATTGATCCGGCCTATGGCGATATAATCCAAAAAGAACAACGGCCTGGCTCCGGTGCATAAAATATCGTTGACATTCATGGCCACCAGGTCAATGCCTACCGTGTCATGTTTGCCCGCCAAATTCGCGATCAATAGCTTTGTCCCGACGCCATCAGTGGAAGAGACCAACACCGGGTTCTTATATTTCGAAAAACCTGGATCAAAAAGCGCCCCGAATGAACCCGGACGGTTCATGACCCCCTGATGGCTCGTTGTTGCGGCCATGGCCTTGACCGCATCCACGAAACGATTGGCCTTGATAATGTCCACTCCTGCTTTTTTATAAGTCAGCTGACGTGCCATAAGTTATTTAAGTAAATTTTCCTTCACGTAGTTGATCCCGTTCTCAAATATCTTGGCGCCGTCGCCAAAGTCGCTTTTTTTGGTCAATCGTGTCCAAGCGGGATGCTGCTCAAACAAAAAATGCCTCTCCGGATGCGGCATCAAACCGAAAACACGGCCTGTTGTATCGCAGATGCCGGCAATATCATCGATCGAGCCGTTAGGGTTATCGGGATAGGAAGGCTTGCCTCCATCGGCCGAACAATACCGCAAGGCGATCTGATTGTTGGCAGAAAGGGTTTCCAGCACTTTTTTATCCCGCGGGAAAAATTTTCCCTCGCCATGGGCCACCGGCAAATAAATTTGAGGGGCCATGGCCTTGGTCCATACGCAGCGGCTCTCCATTCTTAAATGCACCCAACGCGCCTCAAATTTGGCAGAATCATTATAAAATAAAGTGGCTTCCTGTCCAATGTTACGGGCAGAGGGCCATCCCAGGCCCGGCAAGATCCCTGCTTTGACCAGGATCTGGAAACCATTGCATATGCCGATGATCAATTTCCCCTCGCGGATAAATTGATCCATGTCCCCGCCCAATTTCAAGCGCAGCTCATTGGCCAGGATCCGGCCTGAAGCAATGTCATCCCCGTAACTAAACCCGCCGGGCAAGGCTAAAATATGATAGTCACTTAACTTCTTTGACCCTGACACCAGGGCATTGATATGCACCTGCTCCACATAGGCGCCGCAACGGCTGAAGGCAAAGGACGTCTCCTCATTGCAATTGGTGCCCGCGGTGCGCAAAACGATGACTTTAACGATGGCTGACATGACCTATTTCTTTTTACTGTAAAACTGTTTAATGATCTTCACTACATCTTCCGGCTTGTCGGCGGTTTGCATAATGTCCAGATCATACGGCGCAATGCAATTTTCTTTGAGCACGGTACCCTTGACCCAATCCAAAAGCCCTTTCCAGTATTTGCTCCCATAAAGGATGACCGGGAATCTGTCCATGCGCTTGGTTTGGATCAGGGCAATGCTCTCAAACAATTCATCCAGGGTGCCGTAGCCGCCCGGGAAGATCACAAAGGCCTTGGCATATTTAACAAAACAGACCTTACGGCAGAAAAAATAATGGAAATTGATCAGGTGATTCATGTATTCGTTCGGTTTTTGTTCAGAGGGCAGGTCAATGTTCATGCCGATGGACTGGCCGCCATACTCAGCCGCTCCTTTATTGCTCGCTTCCATGATGCTGGGGCCTCCCCCGGTGATGACGGCATAACCTGCCTTGACCAACAGGCCTGCCGTCCTTTCCGCTGCCTTATAATAGGCGGTCCCTTGCTGGATACGGGAAGAGCCGAAGATGCTCACCGCAGGGCCAATGTCCTTGAGCTCTTCAAAACCGTCGACGAATTCCGCCATGATGCGAAAAATGCGCCATGGGTCTTCCATCATTTCCAATTCAGGGGCCTTCGAATGCCTGTTTTTTTTCATAAGGTGTCCTTTTGTCATTTTAACGGTGCTTTCCAGACTTCTTTAAGTTCATCGATCCGGCTGTTAATGACGACTTGGTCATTCAATCCGTAAACGATCAGCTCCGGGCTTGCCTGAGTAATGCCTATCTTGGCAAAAGGAATGCCCGCCAGTATTTTTGCCAGCGCCTTTTCATGGTCAGGTGCCACCTCGGCAATAAAACGCGAATTGCTTTCCGAAAAAAGCAGGAGGTCCTCACGCCTTTTGCCCTTGAAAGGCACCTTTTTCAATAATACGTCCGCCCCCAAGCCTCCGGCAAAGGCCATTTCCGCTAAAGCCACGGCCACTCCTCCCTCGGAGCAGTCATGCAAAGCCGCGAAAAGCCGGGACTTCGTTGCTTTTTCAATGGCCTGATAAATTTGACGGGCTTTCTTAAAATCAACCTGCGGAAGGGATGTTCCCAATTGCCCCAAATTTTCCAAATAAATAGAACCGCCAACCTCATCCAGGGTTGTCCCTATGATATAAATGCTATTGCCTGCTTTTTTAAAATCCATGGTCAGGCAGGCCCTTACATCGTCGATAACGCCGATAGCGGAGATCAAGATCGTGCCGGGGATCGCAATGCTTCTGCCCTTTAAAGTATATTCATTATATAAACTGTCTTTCCCGGAAATGAACGGGGTGCCGAAAGCGAGTGCCGCCTTATAACAACCTTGGGCACAGCGCACCAGGGACCCCAGGCGGTCAGGCTTGTCCGGATTGCCCCAGCAAAAATTATCCAGCAAAGCGATCCTGTCCAAAGATCCTCCGACCGCAATGATCTGGCGGATGGCTTCATCGATACAGGAGGCCGCCATCCAGAAAGGATCGATCATGCCATAGCGCACGTTGATCCCGTTGGCTACGGCAATGCCGCGGTCTGAATCCAGGCGGCCGCGGATGACCGAAGCATCTGAAGGGCCGTCGGCGGCTATCCCCACCAAGGGTTTGATCACGCTGGTGCCCTGCACCTCATGATCATAGATACGAATGACGCTTTCCTTGGAAGCCACATTATAATGGTTTAAAGCCATACACAGGTCTTCATTCAGCATACGATGCTTGATCTTCGGCAGTCTTTCCTTGGGGACGGAGGGTTTTTGGTATACCGCATCCTTGGTGATCTTCGGTAAACCGTCATGGACAAAGGCCATGTCCAGGCTAGCCACTTGCTGGCCATGGAAAAATAATTGCAGGCGGCCCGAACCGTCGAACTCGCCCAACACCGACGCCTCAACATTCTCATCGCTGCAAATCTTCATAAAAGCTTCAAGACTGGCCACCGGCACCGCGAGGACCATGCGCTCCTGGGATTCGGAGATCCAGATCTCGTGGTACTTAAGGCCCTGATATTTCAGTGGTGCACGCTCAAGATCGACGCGGGCACCTGTCTTTTGGCCCATCTCGCCGACGGCGGATGAAAAGCCGCCGGCACCGCAATCCGTGATCGCGCCATATAAGCCGGCCTCACGCGCCTTCAACAGCACATCCAATACTTTTTTTTCTTCGATGGCATTGCCGATCTGCACGGCCCCTGAAGAAGAGGTTTGCGATTCGCTGGTCAACTCTCCTGAGGAAAAGGTGGCCCCATGGATGCCGTCCCGGCCTGTGCGTCCGCCGAGGGCCACGATCAGGTCCCCTTTGTTGACGCGCTTGGTCTCTTTGTTTTTGGGGATGATCCCGATATTGCCGCAAAAAACCAGCGGATTGCCTATAAAATGTTTGTCAAAAACAATGGCGCCGTTGACCGTGGGGATGCCCATTTTATTGCCGTAATCGCGCACCCCGGCAATAACGCCTTTCATGACACGTTTAGGATGCAAGGTGCCTGCCGGGACATCGCTGAGCGCGGTATCCGGCGGCGCAAAGCAAAATATGTCGGTATTGCATAGGGGCTTGGCCCCAAGGCCCGTGCCCAAGGTGTCCCTGATAACGCCGCCTACACCGGTATTAGCGCCGCCGAACGGCTCCAGGGCCGATGGATGATTATGGGTTTCGACTTTAAAACAGACATTATAATCTTTGTCAAAGTTGATGATCCCCGCGTTGTCATGAAAGACCGACACACACCACTTTTTATTTAACTTCAGGGTCGCGGCCGCAATGGTGGTCTTGAACAGATTGAGCGCCTGTCCGCCATGCGACGCGCCGGCCTCGGCGTTGCGGATCGCGGTATCGAGCAGGGCGTCGTTAACGGCGAGCCGCTCCTCGATCGCGCCGACTGCTTCCTGCATGCGCGGC
>CAZFON010000181.1:0-4375 GCA_964520185.1 uncultured Planctomycetales bacterium
AAAAGGAAGTCGGTCAAAAGATCGAAGGCGGCATTGATCCCATGGAATGCGTGGCTTTAGGCGCCGCGGTCCAGGGGGCCATTATCACCGGCGATGCCAAAGAAGTCCTGCTCTTGGACGTGACCCCGCTTTCATTGGGCATAGAGACCATGGGCGGGGTGTTTACCAAATTGGTTGACCGCAACACCACGGTCCCCACCAAGAAAAGCCAGATCTTTTCAACGGCGGACGATAATCAGACGGCGGTCACCATCCGGGTCTTGCAAGGCGAGCGCCAGATGGCCAACGATAATACGGAACTGGGCCGTTTTGATCTGATCGGCATACCCTCCGCGCCGCGCGGTGTCCCGCAGATCGAGGTAGCCTTTGACATTGATGCCAACGGCATCGTGCATGTCACCGCCAAGGACAAGGCGACCGGCAAGGAGCAGAAGATCCAGATCACGGCCAAAAGCAAACTGACGGAAGTTGAAATTGACAAAATGGTCAAAGAAGCGGAAAAATTTGCCGAAGAGGACAAGAAACGCCGTGATGATGCTGAATTGTTCAACCAGGCCAATACCCTGGTTTATTCGACGGAGAAATCCCTGAAAGATTACGGGGAGAAGGTCTCCGCAACGGAAAAAGAAGCGGTTGAAAAAGAATTGACGTCCCTTAAAGATGCCATCAAGGATAAAAATCAGGACAAGATCAAGTCCGGTATGGAAAGCCTGCAGAAGGTCAGCCATAAGCTGGCGGAAGAAATGTATAAAGCATCCTCCGCCCAGCAAGGACAGGCAGGCCCCGGCGGCCAAGAGCAACAGGCCGGTCAGGAGTCTGCGCAGTCATCCGAGGAGCCCCAGAAGGACAAGGGCAAGGATGATGTGATCGATGCTGATTTTAAGGCATCGGGTGAGAAAGATAAATAGTATTTCATCGGGTGGCGAGAAGTGATGTTAACGAGCGGACGGTGAGTGAGCCGGGCAGCGAGCCAGGGAACAAAGGGTTCTAGCCGCTGATAGGGTGCGAATTTCGAATCAGGAGCACGTTAACATCACGACGAGCCAGGACCCGATGAATTAGTGCAAAAATATGAAGAAAGATTACTACGAAATATTAGGAGTGCCGAAGACCTCAACGCTTGCTGAGATCAAGAAGGCTTACCGTTCGCTGGCTTTGAAACATCATCCGGACCGTGTCCCCGAAGCGGAGAAAAAGGCCGCCGAGGAGCAGTTCAAGGAAATTTCTGAGGCCTATGGCGTGCTTTCCGATCCGCAGAAGAGGCAGACCTATGACCAGTTCGGCCATCAGGGCATTGACCAGAACTATACGTCGGAAGATATTTTCAGGGGTGCTGATTTCTCCAGCGTTTTTGGCGGCGGTGAGGCCGACCTGGGTGATATTTTGGGCCGGATGTTCGGCGGTTCTGTTGATTTTGGGACGGGCGGCGGGCGGACCAGCCGACGTGCGCGCGGTCATGACATCCAATTTGAACTCGAGCTGACCCTGGAAGAAGCTTACAACGGCATTAAAAAGGAGATCAAGTTCCCCCGTCACGAGCATTGCAAGAAGTGCGATGGGACCGGCGCTAAAAGCGGTACGGCGATGAAAACATGCGCCACCTGCGGCGGACAGGGCCAGGTGGTCATGGCCACGGGATTTTTCCGCATGGCCCAGACCTGTCCCAAATGCCACGGCATGGGCAAGGTCATCACGGAGCATTGCCCGGAATGTTCGGGTAAGGGCCTGGTGAGGATCACCCGTACGGTGGAGGTCAAGATTCCGCCTGGCGTTGATAATGATTCACAGCTGCGGGTACGGGGGGAAGGTGAAGTAGGGCCGGGCGGCAACGGAGATCTGTTTTTGTTTATCAGGGTCAAGGACCACCAGGTTTTTGAACGGCATGGACGGGATTTGAAAATGGACCTGCCCGTTTCCTTTACCAGGGCCTCCCTGGGCGGCGAAGAAAAGATCAAGACCTTAAAGGAAGAGGTTATCATGAAGATCCCCGAGGGCACGCAAAGCGGCAAGGTGTTTCGCATGCGCGGCCAGGGAATGCCGGATGTCCATGGAAGCCATGATTTCGGCGACCTATACGTGCGGGTGATGTTGGCTGTACCCACGAACCTTAATAGCCGCCAGCGGGAATTGATGGAAGAGCTGGCCCTTGAATTGGGTGAAAGCAACGGCAAAACCACCTTCAAGGATAAATTCAAAAAAGCTTTTAAATGACGACCACGGGAGTTTTTTATGCCTACCTATCAATATGAATGCCAGGCTTGCGGACATGCCTTTGAAGAACTACAGGCCATGACCGATGCCAAATTTACCAAATGCCCCAAATGCCGTAAAAATAAATTAGTACGGCTGATCGGTGGCGGCTCAGGGATGATCTTTAAAGGCAGCGGCTTTTATGAGACCGATTATAAGAAGAAAACCGCTCCTGCCACCGAAAAGAAAGAATCGCCCAAGGCCGCTCCTACTACAGCAAGCCCAGGCCCCTGCGGCGGCCATTGCGGCTGTCACCCCCATTAAAATCGCCCCAGTTGATAGGGCCATTTGCCCAAAACTTAATCTTTCCTTAATATTTTTTTATGCTATAATGACGCCTTCGCTTATTATTTAGCAGGGATTTATCCATATGGAACAATGGAGGTTTTTGTTCATGCCGGCACTCAGGCCTTTTACGGCGGTTTTCTACAATAAAGAGAAGGTTGCGAACCTTTCCAACGTCTTTTGCCCTCCTTATGACATCATTTCGCAGGAACAGCAGGATACCTATTATAAGCAGGACCCTTATAATTTTATCCGCCTGGAACTGGCCAAGGAAACTCCCAAGGATGATGATAAGGACAATAAATACTCACGGGCGCGTAAGACCTATGAGGATTGGCTTAAAAAAGGCATCCTTAAGCAGGATGAGGCCCCCTGTATCTATTTTTATAAGCAGGATTACAAATATCAGGGCCAGAAATACACCCGGACGGGTTTTCTGGGATTGCTTAAGATCAACGAAGATAATGGAGTGCGCATCCTGCCGCATGAGCATACCCATGACGCGGCCAAGACCGACCGTTTTACACTCTGGAGCGCCTTAAAAAGCGACCTCAGTCCCATCTTCGTCGGTTACGCGGACAGGGCCGGCAAGATCGAGAAGATCTTCTTTAAAGAATTGGCCAGTCAAAAGCCTTTTTTAGAGGCCGTGGACCATGATAAGGTCAAGCACACCATCTGGCGTCTTGAAGATCCAACTCAGATCGCCCAGATCGTCAATGTGATCCAAGGTCAGGACCTGTACATTTGTGACGGGCATCACCGCTTCGAGGTGGCCAACCAGATCCGCAGGGAAGCCTTGAAGAAGGCCAAGAGGACCACCGGTGAGGAACCCTATAATTACGTGATGACCTATTTTACCAACATGGATTCCAAGGACCTGCAGATCTTCCCCATCCATCGTATCGTCAAGAAATTCCCCATCAGCGTCAATCTCCTGGAACAATATTTCAGGATCGACAAGGTCAAAACCAAGATCGATTGGCTGGTGTTGCTGGCCCGCGCCGGGCAAAATGAGCATGCCTTCGGGCTTTACAGCAAGCAGGGCATGTTCTTGCTTCGTCTGAAGAACAAGACCCTCATTGATAAAATGGTCAAGGAAGGTTCCAAGGATTACCGCGGCCTTGATGCGGCCATTTTAAAGGCCTTTATTTTAGACCAGGTAGGGGTGGCAAGCGAAGACGTGGTTTATTCCAAGGACCCGGATGAAGTGCTTCAGTCGGTAAATGAAGGGTACGCCGAAGCCGGGTTTATCCTTAATCCCGTTTCAGTCGCGCAGTTGCGCGCCATTGCCTTAAACGACGAGCGCATGCCGCCCAAGACGACATATTTCTATCCCAAGGTATTGTCGGGTTTGACGATATACAAGATGGACCAGTCCTAAAATATGTCTCTATTCGGAAAATCCAATTACACCTTCATCAAGGTCAAACGCAAGGAGATCCCTGCCGGCGTTTGGACCAAATGCCCGGGTTGTGAGACACCCGCCTATTCCAAGGAATTAAAGAACAATTTAAATGTGTGTCCCAAATGCGGCTTTCATTTGAGCTTGAATGCCCGCGAACGCATTGATCATATCATCGATGAGGGCTCTTTTGTCGAACACGATGAGGACATGGTCAGCGCCGATCCCTTGAAATTTCAGGGCCCTAAAACGTACAAGGAAAAGCTTAAAGCGGACCAGGAGATGACCGACCTCAAAGATGCGGTCATCACCGGGCACGGGAACATCGAAGGCAATCCAGGGGCCATTGCCGTGACCGATTCGCGTTTTATCATGGGTTCCATGGGATCGGTGGTCGGGGAAAAAATATCCCGCATCGTTGAATATGCCACCGAAGAG
>CAZFON010000182.1:0-4352 GCA_964520185.1 uncultured Planctomycetales bacterium
AATCCCCAATAAGATGGCAAAAACAATCACTCCCAGTATATTGTTTTGGCTCATGGCTGTTAGCGGGTTGGCAAACATGTTATTGATCAACTGGTGGATAAAATCGCCGGTTCCCAAAGGATGGACAGAGACGGCGTTCATGCCTTCCTTAAATAGGCGGATATCGAGCCCAAGACCTGGTTTGACCAAATTCATGGCCGTCAGGCCCGTGATGGCAGCCAGCATCGTTGTGGTCAATGAATAGGCGATAAGCACAGGCCACAGACGTCTGGCATGAGGGAAATTTTTGAGATTGGCAATGCCTGAAGTGATGGAGGCAAAGATTAAGGGGACAACGATCATTTTAATCAAATTGATGAAAATGTTGCCTAAAACATCAAAAGTCCAAAGATAAGGCCGGCTGGTTTCCGGGGGAAGGGAGCTGTGTCCCAAGATGGTCCCAAAGACCACACCTAATAAAGCACCCAGAAAAATCTGCATGTTTAGCGACATTTTCATAAGTGCCGTTGCGGCGAACTAATAATACCTAATTCTGATGCTTTTGTATATAAAATTACTTGATAATCTTTACCTTCTCGTCTAAAATCATTTCTTCTTTAACATATTTTGTTGCTTTTGGCGGGGTAGCTCAGCCTGATAGAGCAATCGGTTCATACCCGATCGGCCGGTGGTTTAAATCCACTCCCCGCCACTTTTTTTTAATCTCGATAGGTTTATGCCTGCGCCATGGGAACCCGCCTCAAAGAAAGTAAGGTCATCTTCTGGATATGGGTGGCAGGACTTGCAGGGCTTTCTTTATTTTGGCCGGGGGATGTCCCCTGGATCAATGATGAACCCAAGCTGATCTATAAAGCATTTGAGTCGAACCTCCATCACACCTTTATAAACAAGGGTTTGTACGGATTTTATGGGACCCCTTACGGTCCGTTGCCGGTCTGGATCTATAAGTTTTTTTTATTTTTTTCTACAAACCTGGTATTACTTGCCTTTTTTAAGACCCTTCTCACCTTGATACTTGTTTTTATTCCTTTGTACTTTATAGCCCGGCAATTAGGCTTAAACTCTTATTTCTTATTGTTGCTTTTTGTTTCGCCCTATTTATGTTTCTATGCCCGTCTTTTATGGGACAATTGTTATTTGATACCGCTATCAGCGTGGCTTTTATTTTTTCTGCTCAAATTCACTGTTACTGACCGGTTGGTTTGGTTTGCGGCCTGTCTTTTAAGCGTGGTTTTCCTTCTCGATGTTCATTTAATGTCCTTGTTGATCGTGGCCCCGTTATTCCTTTATTTTCTTTTATACAAAAGAGAATTGCTGGCTGCGCAATGGAGGGAGACCCTATGTATTTTCCTGGCATCATTTCTATTATTGACCCCTTACATTTCGGCGCTTTTATTTGAATCCCATAGGACCGCGCATCGCTGGCACCCTACTGTTGCTGCCTGGTATCAGGGATTGATGGGCGCAAAGTTTTTTACTTTCCTGCATTTTGACTACTATGTTGTCCCTGAAATGATGGGGCCTGATTTTGTGCTTCCCGCGGGGCTTTACAGGTTTTTAAAATTAGCGAGTTGCGCTGCTTTTATATTTTTAGTTGCCGGATCTATCAGGATCGCCATGAATGTGGCCCAAAAGGCCATTCACAGGGTGAGGCTGTCCAGAGAGGAGGAGTTCCAAAGCTTTTTGGTCATGACCCTCCTGGCCGCCTCGATTTGGTTTGTGGTCAGCGGGATCCCGGTCCATCCTCATTTTTATAGTGCCGTAAGTTCAGTTTATTTTCTTCTTATCTGTTTCGGCCTTGATCTTCACTGGAATCGCCGGATCGTGCGTTTTGTTTTCTGGGGATATTTTTTATCAATGTTTATTCTGTTTGTGTCGTTCTTGTGGTACATTCATATTTCCGGCGGCAACCGAGGCATACACTTTGGCCCGACCCTGCAGAATCAAATTGACATTGTTAAACAAGTGGATTCGTTCCGTCCCGCAAGTCTGGTCAGGGTAGATGTGGATAATTTCAGATATTTCCCTCAATCCCTTGGCGTATTACATGTCCTTTATGGAAAGCCGGTAGAGTCAAGGCAGGGTTCCTTTTTAAGGAAAATAGCTATTGTTTATAGGGATGAGGCCCGGACAGGATGGGTCAAATTAAATATTACGGAGCCGTAAATTGATGAATTCTTTTACCTTTAAGAGGATATCCATTCTTTTTCTGATCTGTGCCGCCTTATTTTTATTCGGCAATAATATGTTCAGCCTCTCTGATCCGGACGAGACTTTTTATTCCCTGACCGCCAAGGAAATGGCTACCCAACATGAATGGATGACTCCTTTGATCTTCGGACATCCCCAATTCGAAAAACCTCCTTTAACCTATTGGCTTCTGGAAGTTGCTTTTAAAACGTGGGGCGTATCTCCCTTTAGCGCGCGATTTTTTCCGGCTGTCTTTGCGGGCTTGGGTGTCCTGTTGCTCTATGGACTGGGTTTAATGGGTTTTAATGATGAGCGTAAGGCGTTTTTGTCGGCCATCCTGTTGGCGTCATCTGCTTTTTTTGCAGGCATGGGAAAAACGGTCTTTACGGACATGATCTTTACGGTTTTTATTTTAGGCGCCATGACCTTCTTTATGCTGGGCTTTACTGACCGGCGAAGGCAGGGGGTGGGCTTTATCGGGTTTTACGTGTTTTGTGCGTTGGCTACCTTGACCAAGAGTCCTTTGGGTTTTTTGATCCCTCAAGCCGCAGTTATTCTTTTTTTGTTCTACCAGCGTCAGATCAATTTCTTAAGGAACTGGTGGGTTGCGGCAGGTCTCGCGTTGTATCTGATCTTGTCCCTGCCGTGGTATCTGTATATATATCAACATTACGGTCAGGCTTTTATCCATGAATTTTTTTATAACGACCATTGGCGCCGTTTGCTCGAAGCGGAGCACCGGGGTAATGACCATTGGTTCTTTTATCCGGCAACCATGATCGCCGGGCTATTCCCATGGAGTTTGTTTTTGCTGGCCGCTTGGGCGGACCTGTTTAAACGGCTTAAAGGCGGGCCTGTGGCCTTCATGGATTATTTCAGCCTTAGCTGGGTTTTGGTTTTCTTCATTGCTTTTCAAATGGCACATTCAAAGTTGTCCAGCTATATCCTGCCTGTGTTCCCGGCTTTGGCTTTGATGACAGGCAATTTTTTAGGAAATACACTGACTCAATTCCAGCATCGCAGGAAAATGCAAAACTTATTGTGCGCCAGCTTTATCCTATTGGCCATTCTAGGCCTGGCGGTGATGGCCGGCCAGAAGATCTACCGTCATTTTCTAACCGACCTGTTGCCGGCGTATTTCCTTTCCAGCTCCTTGATCGTCATTGCCGGGCTTGGGCTAACCGCTGCATTTAAAGAGCGCTTTGTGCTCTCGCTGTATGTGTTGGCTTTGAGCCTCTGTCCTGTCTTTTTAACGGCAGTGATGGTGCGCAATGAAATGGAAGGGTATATTTCTTCTCATGAGGCCTCCGAATACATACCGCAGCGCTCATGGGGGCCGGTCACGGTATTGACCTCCAAATACAATGCGCGCGGCATACGATTCTATACCGGGCAGGAGGTGGCGGTGGTGGATTTTTCCGGAAAACCGTTCTTTAGCCCTCACCCCATCCCTATTCTAAAAAACCCTGAGGAGCTCATGCCTGTCCTGGCATCTGAACATCTGACCTTTGGGGTGGTCCGTAAAGCCGCTTATCAATATCTTGTTAAAAATGCGCCAGGGCATTATCATATGGTAGTTTTAAGAAAAATAGGGTATGACTATGTGGTGAGGATCGAAAGGCTATGACAGTACGTTTGTTACTTATGGTTTTGTTGTTGAGTTCTCCTGCCTGGGGCAGTGATGAGGGCGACCTTTTTAATTTTTCCAAAAAGAAAGAAGAGGTCCTAGTTGTTAAGGTCATCACCTCGGACTCAATCGTGCTCGAGGACGGGCGTCATGTCAAACTCATCGGCATTAAATCCCTCGGTCAGCCAAAAGCGAAGCTCGTCAAATATGACAGCAAGGGCCATGTGATCGAGGAACCTGAAGAGCCTACCATCCCGCTGGAAGAACAGGCCCTGACCTATGCCCAGGAGTTGATGGAAGGCAAAAAAGTGACGTTGGAATTTGATGATGACACCCGCGATACGAACGGCTATATTTATGCTTATGTCTATTTGCCCGACGGCCGCATGGCCAACGTCGAACTCTTGCATATGGGTTTTGTGAAGTTGAAGGTCATCCCGCCAAATGTTAAGTACGAAGACCGGCTTGATGAGGCTTACAGGCAAGCTAAAAAAGAAAAGCGCGGCCTACAGGGCTATTAATCTTAGAGGGGGAA
>CAZFON010000183.1:0-4348 GCA_964520185.1 uncultured Planctomycetales bacterium
GTTCTTGCCTGTACGTCCAGCGATATTATAAAGAATAATAGGGATCTTCGCACATTCGCTGATGGCCTTATAATGCAGATATATCCCCTTGGCTGTTGGCTTATTATAGTAAGGCGTGACCACCAACGCCGCATCTGCGCCGATCCTGGCCGCATGTTTGGTCATATTGACCGCTTCACGGGTGCAGTTCGAACCGGTGCCTGCAATAACCGGGACCCTTTTGTTCGTTATTTGCACGCAAAGGTCCATGACCCTTAAATGCTCATCTTCGCTCATGGTCGGGGTCTCGCCGGTGGTGCCGCAAGGGACCAGGCCATGAATGCCCTGCGCTATTTGCCGCTCAACGAGTTTGCTGTAAGCAGCTTCATCGATGCCGTTTGACGTAAATGGCGTTATCAGAGCCGTCATGGCCCCGTGAAATCTTTCCCTATCCATGGTAATAATATTCTCCTTTGGCGATCAGCTTCGCCGAGCCCTTAAGCCATACATTATTGATCTTATAACCTTCATCCAGATCGAAGGTGATTTCCAGGATCTCTTTGCTTGCCGTCGATACCTTCATAGAGGCACCCTTTTGGATTTTGACTTTAGGGTTGGCATGAAAATAAGAGATCAGTGCGCATGCAACCGCGCCGGTGCCGCAAGCCAGGGTTTCCGCTTCCACCCCGCGTTCATAAGTGCGTACCGATATCATGCCATCACGCGTATGTTCGACGAAATTGACATTGGTGCCGCGGGGTGCAAAGCGCGGATGATTACGGATGGCGGCCCCCAGGGTATTGACGTCCACTTCCTGTAAGCCGTCCACAAAGACCACAATATGCGGCACGCCGGTGTCGATATAATGCACTTCCAGCCTTTGATTGGCCACGGTGATATTCAAATTCGGCCAGTAATCCTGAGGATTGGAAAGCCGTACCCGGGCCACTTCATGCTGGGCCTCGGCCAGTATTTCGCCGGCCAGGGTCTCCATGCTGAATAAAGGCGCCACACCTTTCATATTGGCCACGATATAAGCAGCCATGCAACGGGCACCATTGCCGCACATCTCGGCTTCTGAGCCATCGGCATTGATGATGCGCATCTTATAATCCGATTTCACGGACTTATCCCACACCAAAACGCCGTCGGCGCCAATGCCGTTCTGACGCGCGCAAATGGACCTGGCAAAGGCGGCATAATCAAAATTCTTGCGCGCCTCAATGATGATAAAATCATTGCCCGCACCTACCATTTTGACAAATGGAATCACCATTTTACGATACGCTCCCCGCGCATTAAATCCTTAAAAGTTTCGCGCTCCTTGATGATCTTAAATTTACTGCCCCTGACCATAACCTCCGGCACGCGCGGCCGCACGTTATAATTGCTGGACATCACGTAACCGTATGCTCCGGCGCTCATCACAGAGAGCAGATCGCCTCTTTTGACAGTGGGCATTAAACGGTCATGGGCAAAAAAATCCCCGCTTTCACAGATGGGGCCCACCACATCAAATTTCTGTTTAGACGTCTTGTTTTCGACCACCGGCACGATCTCATGGTACGCATCATACAGGGTGGGGCGGATCAGGTCATTCATGCCGCCATCCACAATGATGAATTTCTTCATACCATTGTCTTTGACGTAAAGGACCTTGGTGACAAAAACACCCGCATTACCCACAATAAAACGCCCGGGCTCCATAATGATCTTCAAGCCTGTCTTCTCCAATATAGGCAGGACTTTGTCCGCGTACTCCTGGGCGGTTTGCGGATTTTCATCTTTGTAAATAATGCCTAATCCTCCGCCGATATCCAAATATTCAATTTTTATGCCCTCAAGGCGCAATTTCTTGATAAACGCAACCACCTTTTTAATGGCTCCTACAAAAGGCGCTCCCGAAGTGATTTGAGAACCGATATGGATATGCACGCCGTTGATCTTCACATGGCTGTATTTTTTATGGGCCCTGAAAATCTGTCGGGTGGTGCGCAGGTCAATGCCGAATTTCTTCTTTAAAGAGCCGGTGTTGGTGTACTCGTGGGTCGGCGCCGGTACATCAGGATTGATCCTTAAAGCAGCCTGCACCTTTTTGCCCATCTTCATGGCTATGCGGTTAATTTCCGCCAACTCCGGTTCAGACTCCACGTTGAACAATAAAATGCCTGTCTCAATGGCAAAGGCTATTTCCTCCTCGGTCTTACCGACGGAAGCAAAAACGATCTTTTTAGGGTCTGCCCCTGCCAGCAGGGCCTTCCCCAATTCGCCGATGGAAACAATGTCAATGCCGGCGCCCAGGTCCACCAGGCTTTTGATCACGCTTAAATTTCCGTTGGATTTCATTGCAAAGCAAATGAGAGGATCAAGCTTGGCAAAAGCCCGCTGGATCTTTAAAAAATGATCGGTGAGGGTCTTATAACTGTAAAGGTAAAAAGGCGTGCCCACACGCTGTGCAACGGATGATACCCTGGTACCTTCACAATAAAGCTCGCCTGACTTAAATACAAAATCATGCATGTAACTTCTTACTCCATTCCCTTAAACTTTTGTGGACCAGGATCGGATTTGTTGACCCGGAAGAAAATTTAATTTTAACAGACATTTGGGCGTTGAAAAGTTTTTTTACATCCACCTCCAACGCCGGAGAATACTGTTTAAGTTCGTCAGCGCTCAGGGAAGACAATTTCCTGCCTTTATCCAGGCTATCACGCACCATGCAACCTAAAATATCATGGGCATCACGATAAGAAACACCTTTTTTGATCAAATAATCCATCGCATCAACGGTAAAAAAACTTTCATCCTCTATTCGCCTGGCGGCATTGGCCTTTTTGACCTTCAGGGTCGCAAAAATCCTGCCCATCATAAAAAGCATGGATTTCGTCGTATCCACGCTGTCAAACAAAGGCGGCTTGTCGAGCTGTAAATCACGGTTATACGTCAAGGGAAGACCCTTTAACAAAACATGGATCTGTGCCAAATCACCTGTAACCTTTGCCGAGCTTGCCCTGATCAGCTCCAGCACATCAGGATTTTTCTTGTGCGGCATGATGGATGATCCTGTGCAATAGCTGCTGTCGATATCAACAAGGTCAAATTCCCTGGTGGCCCACAAGATCAAATCCTCGGCGATGCGGGAAAGATGGCTGGCGATCATGGCACAATCGCTGATCGTCTCAACGATAAAATCCCGGTCGGAAACCACGTCCATGCTGTTTTGAGCCAACCGGCTGAACCCGAGAAGCTTGGCCACATAGGCCCGGTCGGTTTTAAGAGAAGTTCCTGATAGGGCACAGGCACCTAAAGGCATCACATCGACACGCTTGGCGCAATCCGAAAGACGGGCCTTGTCCCTTTCAAGCATCTCGACATAGGCCAGCATATGGTGCGCCAACAGGACCACCTGGGCTGCCTGCAGATGCGTGTACGCCGGGATAACGACCTCTTGATTATTCTTGGCAAAATCAAGGACCGCTTTTTGCAAATAAACAATGGCCCCATTAAGCTGACTGATCTCAGCCTTAACATAAAGTTTCATGTCCAAAACCACCTGGTCATTGCGCGAGCGGGCGGTATGCAATTTATCCGCAGGCTTGCCAATAAGGGCTTTAAGCTGGTTCTGGATCTCCGTATGAATGTCCTCGGCCTGTGAGTCAAACCTGAATTTACGGGTCTCTATCTTTAAAAGGATCTTCTTAAGGCCTGCTATGATCTTGGCCGCATCAGTCTTTGGAATGATCCCCTGCTTGGAGAGCATTTGAGCATGGGCGATCGAACCAAGGACATCATATTTAGCCAGACGGTGGTCATAGCCGATGCTGAAGGTAAATAAATCAGCCAGCGGATCAGACTTCTTGTCAAACCTCGCACCCCATAATTTAGCCATACAAGCCCCTCTCACTTACCGCTCTAATACGGCATGCCCCAGATCCGGATAAAGCCTTCGGAGAGCTTGGGATCAAAAATGTCCTTGTCGCCGTATGTTGCAAGTTCCTCTTTGTAACGGGAAAACCTGGATTTACGTCCTGCCACCTCACAACTTCCTTTAAACAATTTAAGCCTCACGGTTCCGCTTACCCGTTCCTGGGTCTTGTTGATCAGCGCATCCAATTGATGCCTCAACGGCGTTTCCCACAATCCGTAATACGTCAGCTCGGCGTAACGGGGCGCGATCAATTCCTTATAATGCAAGGTCTCACGGTCAAGCACCATGGCCTCAAGCTCTTTATGCGCGGTCATTAAAATTGTGCCTGCGGGATTCTCATAGATCTCACGGGATTTAATACCCACCAGGCGATTTTCGACCATGTCCACCCGGCCTACGCCATTTCGCCCGCCGATCTCATTGAGCTTATTGATCAATTCC
>CAZFON010000184.1:0-4327 GCA_964520185.1 uncultured Planctomycetales bacterium
GCTTGGCCGTCCCTTTGATTGGCCCTATCAAAATTATCTTGTGGCTGACAATCCCCAGGGCCTTGTGTCCGTGGTCAAAAATTTTAAGATACAGCAACAAGGCAGATATCTGGTCACGGTCTTTCATGCCAGCGCACCGGATGAGGTGGAGGCACAAGTCAAGATCTCATGTATTTCTCCTGTAGAGGCGATGATGCAAACATGGAGCCCTCATCCGATTTTAGGTCAGGACAGCTATGTGTGCGAATTCTCCACCGGGAAAAATAGTATCCGTATCTTTGGGAAAGGCAGCGGCCCCAGGCATCTCTTGGGAGTCAACAGTGCAGCCTTGAAACTTTATGATATCCAATGAAAATATAATGTTTAAATCAATTTTAAATTTCAGCAACAGGACCAGGCTTTTTAATGCTTTTTTAAGATCTCAAAATCGTTCTTTGGGGATGCCCAATATATTTATCATTGAAACCACCAACCATTGTGACCGCAAGTGTGATATTTGCCCGCACCAGAGCCTGGAAAGACCCAAAGGTTTTATGGACCTAGGCCTTTATCGGCGGATCATCGACCAAATCCCTCATGCGGAGTTGGTTTTTCCCTATTTTTTGGGAGAACCGCTTTTGCATAAAGATATTTACGAGATGATAAAATATTCCAAGTCAAAAGGCCTTTACACATCGATCTCCACAGGGGGAAAGCTCCTCAATGAGTACAATTGCCATAAGCTGGTCGATGCAGGGCTTGACCATCTGCAGATGTCATTGCATGCCACCACGCAGGAAGGCTATGAGGCGATAGATTCAAAAGCCGATTTTGAGGTGCTTTTGGAAAATATCGAACGGTTTCTGGCTATTAACAAGGGCAGGATAGATTTTTATATATCCATCATCAATATTGATGCAGGGACAAAGGAGTGGAAGAAATTTGCTGAAGAATGGAAGAAAAAAGGGGCCAAGGTAAGGTTCAAGTTCTTTACGGACTGGAACAGCGAGAAAGAAGCCATCAGGAGGTTCTCCCATCTTCGTCCCAGGCAAAAAAGTGATATCTATCCCTGTGACTGGCTCTGGACGCAATTCCATATTTTATGGGACGGCCGCGTGGTCCCCTGTTGTTTCGATTACGACGGGACCCATATTTTAGGTGATGCGGGCAAGGAAACCATCAAAAGTATCTGGAACGGTCCGGCTTACAAGCAGATCAGACAAGCTCACCTGACTGACGGTTCGTCCATTAAACTTTGCGCCAAATGCAACAGACGCAAAAAGCCCTGGTATGAACTGCCTTTCCATATCTTTTTTGATGCTTCCTTGATCTATCGTTTGAGGTATTTTTTTGAACAAAAACCCAGGAAACATTTCGGTTAATCTATGCGTCTGACAACAAGAGCAGATCTTAATTTGGGGTTGATTTGCAACGTCAAATGCCGGTTCTGTTATGATCTGGATCATTTGAACCATGCCAAGGGCCCTTCTATAGAAGAGTTGAGGCGCAGCATGGGTATTTTAAAGAACAATGGGATCGATACCATCGACCTGACAGGAGGAGAAGCCACCGTCAGGAGCGATCTGATCGCCATCATACGCATGGTCAAAGAGGAGTTCGGCATCAATAATATCTGCCTTATAACCAATGGTTTCAAATTAGCGGACAGCTCCTATCTGAAGGCCGTGGTCGATGCCGGTGTTAACGAGTTCTTATTCTCTATCCATGGGGCATCGGCGCAAGTCCATGAAGGGTTGACCCAAGTCCCAGGAAGTTTTGAAAGAATAATGAGGGCCCTTCATGAAGCGAGCCAGGCCCGGGTCCGTTTAAGGGTAAATACCACGGCCACCTCCAGGAATTACCGCATCCTTGGCGACATAGCAGCGATGATCAGCCCTTTTAAGATCGAGAATTATAATATTATTATGTATATCCCGGTTCTGGATGCCGCTCACAGGGTAGATGAGCTGGCGGTCCCATACAGCGTGGCCGCCCCATTCTTAAAAGATACGATCGATCGCTATGCGCAATGTTTTGACCGTCTTTATGTCAAATACATACCGTTTTGTTTCATGCAGGGTTATGAAAAACACGTGATGAATTTTCTGCAGACGACTTACCTTCCCTATGAATGGGATTTTTGTCAACGCGCACTATTACGCAGAGGCAGGCTTGTTTGTGCCTTGGCTACGGTGGCAGGGCTTTTGTCGTGCATGGACATGCGCATGTTGTTCGGCAGGGATCCGAAAGAACTTCAGCGGGATGGATTTATTAGTTTTCAAGATTCCATCAATAAACATAAACCTTTTAAATGCCGGTCATGCAAGTACAGTCTTATTTGTCCGGGAGTTTGGCGTGGCTACAAACAATTTTCCAAGATGGATGATCTGGTCCCGGTTCAAGGCGCGAAGATATTGAGTCCGTACCATTTTTATGAATAATAATATTTTCAGTCTTATTATCCCCACTTTTAATAGCCATGAAGATTTGGAACGGCTTCTTTCTTCCCTTTTAGTTATCAAGGATGAATTGGATCAGCTTGAGATCATTGTTATCGATGATGGTTCATGCGATGATACGGAATTGGTCGTGCGTCGCTGGGCAGGGCGGATCAAAGCCATCCGCTATTTTTATCAAAAGAACAAAGGGCCGGCTGCAGCCCGCAATCTGGGAGCACATAAAGCCCAAGGGGAATATTTAATTTTTGTTGATGACGATTGCCTTATCCCCCCGGGTTTTTTGGGAGTTATTAGAGATTTCTATCAACAACATTCGGCTTACGCAGGGGTTGGTGTAAAAACGATCAACCGTTCTAAAAGCGTCTTTTCCGAATTTAACCAGCGTTTAGGTGACTTTTTAATTGGGTCTTCCCGTATTTCAGATAATAGATATGAGTACGTCAGCAGCAGGTGCTATTCTTTTGTTAAAGCGTCTTTTTGGGCCGTCGAAGGGCATGATGAAGCTTTTGTTTGGCCTGCCGCCGAAGACAGGGATTTCTGTTTAAAATTAAAAAAAGCAGGCATGCTTTTAGGATATATTGAAAACACAGGGGTCATTAATACAGACCATTTGAAATTAAAGGGATTCATCAGGCAGAATTTCTTATATGGTCTTGGCGCAGGGCTTTTGAGGCAAAAAAACCCCGGCCTCTCGCTGGTACGGGCGGCACGATACAAAGACATGGCTATTCAAATATGCAAAGATCCCTGCATTTCGAAAAGCTTGGCCTTGTTTTTTGCTTTTTGTTTGGCCCAGCTCTGTTCTGTGGCAGGGGTTATTCTATATAAAATCAATTATGATTATAAAGATCGCCCTCCTTCGGTGTTCCTGCCCAAACATGCCATATTCTTTGAAATAATAAAGAATAATCTATTAGCAAATCCTTTAGTAAAATCATTAAAGAACCGTTCAGGTTCTCTTACCACCGGTGAAGAGCTTTTTTCTGCAGGATATTTGGCAAACTTGGGGCTAAAAACGGCGGATGTCTACAAGGACGCTGTTTTAAAGACTTTTCAAGACAGCCATTGGCTTGTAGGCAAACGGATCCTTGAGATCGGTCCAGGCTCACATCTTGCTGTTCCGTTATCTTTTATTGCTGCGGGCGCTGACCGGGTCGTTTCCATAGACAAATACGGGGAAGTGAAGTTCAGGGATAAAGAGCAGCGGGTCTATGAAATAATAATGGCATCATTGCCTGTTGACCAGCAAGAAAAAATGTCCTTATTAGCCCAAGGTTTGAATCCAGCAAAAGTGTCTGAACCGGATCATGTTCTCAATTATTGGCCAGACGTTTGCATTGATGGACCGGAGTGCCTGAAAAGACTGCCGGCCGAATATTTTGATTTGATCGTATCTTTTAATACCATGGAACATATCAAAGATCTGGGGACCGCTTTTAAAAATATGAGGATGATCTTAAAAAAGGGGGGTATCTTCATTCACAAGGTTGATGCCACATCTCATTATGCCATTGCGCGCTATACCAAGAATAGTTTGGCACAGCTCATCCCATCGGATAGTTTGTTTAATGCGATGTTTTCCCATAGAGATGCGCCGACCAGAAGGCTTCTGGATGATTATCTAAAGGCGGCTGAAGAAGAAAAGATCCCGGTCATTCGATCTTATATCGATGAATGGGCCACGGCCCATGAGATGGAAAGCAGCCTAAGATTTTTAAACTCAAGGTTTAAAACTTACGATCAAGAGCAGATATCAAAGGTCGGTTTTATTATCGTTGCCCAAAAATGATGCGTATAACTACCAGAGCAGATCTCAATATCGGGTTGATTTGTAATTTAAAATGCAAGTTTTGTTATGATCTGGACACCCTTAATGCAAAAAAAGGCCC